>JALYNA010000473.1 GCA_030773455.1 Actinomycetota bacterium | reverse complement strand
GGCAAGCGTGGAGACGTCCTGCTCGATGACCGGCAGGCCCTGGCCCACCGCGACCCGGTAGCCCTCCATCGTGTGCTCGGGCACCTGCATGGCCCCGCCGCGGTGGGCGATGACGAACGGCCGGCTGAGGTCGGCGAAGTCCACGGGGGACCCTAAAGCCGCCACGCCGCCACGCGGCCACGCGGCCACGCGGCCGCAGTCCTCCCCGGACGCCGACGCCCGGAAGTGACACGCAGGCGAGACCACATGACCGCATCCACCACGGCGGACTCGCCCTCGAGGTCCTGGAGCCCGTCTCGAGGCCGGGCACGACGCAACGAGCCGTGCTCGTCGGAGACCCCGCAGACGAGGCCGCTGCCGCTGCTTCGCCACCGGGACGAGGAGCGCGCCGCGGCCGGTAGCCCTCGGCATCCACCATGTCGACCACGTCCCTGGTGTCCCACGGGATCGCCGGATGTGACCAGCAGGGCCGCATTCGCCTCGTCATCGAGCGACACGGGTCCCTCGCGGTCGAAGGGCTGGAGCCGAGCGGCCGCTCGGCTCCAGCCCCGTTCCCGGTGCTGCGTAGACGCGCGCTCCACAGGAACGAGCGCGGTCAGCCGCGCAGTAGGTCCCCCAGCGCTCGGTCGTCGTACAGCACGGAGGAGTCAACCGGCTCGCCGTCGAGCAGCGCCGCGGGTGTGCCGTGCGGATCCTGCTCCTGGAACGCCCGATCGACCTCGAGCGCCCAGGCCTCGTACCGGCCCCCTCGGACTCCGGTCACGTATTCCGGCTTGTCCAGGTCCACTCGCCTGCCCAGACCGAGCAGGTCCTCGGCGGTGAAGCCGCCGCCGTGCTCGGGGGGTTGGGCCGCGGACAGCTCCCGGCGCAGTTGATCAAACCGGCCGGCCTCTGCGGCGAGGGCCAGCGCATTGTTGGCGCGCACCGACTCCCGGCCCAGGAAGCACCGCATCCGGTACTCGATCGCGACCGCGCCAGCGGCGACCTCGCGGCGTAACAGATCCCCCGACGCCTCCTCGAACTGCCGGCAGTAGGGGCACTGCGGGTCCTCGAAGACGACGAGCCGACGACGAGCGTTGTCGCTACCGACCAGCACCCCGCCTTCTGGGGTGTGGCCGGAGGGCACTGGCGTGGTCGCGGTGGAGTCCATGAAGTCATCTGTACCCACCCGCGACCCAGGGTTCCCCCAGGACTCGGTCCAGAAAAGCCATGGCGCGGGGACAGGCGTCGAATCGGTTGGCCAGCTTCGCCAGGCCGTGCCCTTCGTCGCCGTAGATGAGGAGCTCGCACGGGCACATCCCGGCTTCTGAGGGCGGCCACCAGCTGCTCGGCCTCGTTCAGGGGCACCCGTGGGTCATTTGCGCCATGGACGACTAACATCGGTGCACGGATGTGCTGGGCTCGCCGCAGCGGGGACGCGGCGGCGAGGAACTCCCGATCGGTGCTGAGCGAGCCCTACTCCCGCTCGCGGTGGGCGCGCCGGTAATCCGCCGTCCGCTCCAGGAAGGTGATCAGGTCACTGATCCCCACGACGTCGACGCCGGCAGCCCACAGTTCGGGCTGGAACGCGCATCCGGCCAGCACCAGGTACCCGCCGTAGGAGGTGCCCCACAGCGCCACCCGGGCCGGGTCCAGCCCGGCGTGGGTGAGCCAGCCGTGCACGGCGGCGAGGTCGCGTAACCAGTCCAGGCGTCGGATGGTGTCGTCGAGGCTATAGTAGCGCTTGCCGTAGCCGGTCGAACCCCGGACGTTGGGGAGCGCGACGGCGTAGCCGCGTGCGGCCAGCGCCTGCACGACGGGGGAGAACACCGGCTGCGACTGTCCCTCCGGCCCGCCGTGCAGCAGCACCACGGCTGGGGGCGGGGGTGCCCCGGCCGGGGTGACGGGTTGGTAGAGCAGCAGCGGCACGGCGAGGCCGTCCGCACTCGTCACCGTGTGCCGCTCCGGGTGGCGCAGTCGTGTCCGGTCGACCTCGAGAGGGCTCTGGGTCACCGGCTCCGGCGGCGCATCCGCACGGAGACGCCACACGTCGGGCGGCATGCTCGGCGAGCTGCACGTCGCGACCACGCACCCGTCGTCAGCGACCAGCGGGTCGGGCAGCAGGTGACTCCAGGCCAGCACTGTGTCCGGGTCGGGGAGCCGGAGTCTGCCCCGAGGTGCCATGGTCTGGGCGTCGAACAGCTCGCCGGCGCTGCTGCCGTCGACGTTGCTCACCGCCAGGAGCGTCCTCCCGTCCGGGCTGGTCCACCCCGCGACGTCCCAGGCCCGCGCCAGCACGACGGTCACCTCGTCGGTGATGAGGTCGACGCGGATCAGAGCGTGGCGGTCCATGCCCAGATTGCTGCTCACCAGCAGGGTCGTTGCGTCGACCCAGGCGGGAGGGCCGACCACGGCCGCCTCACCTAGGTGGGGAGTACCACCCGCTGTTCACCGGTCATGACGTCGAGCAGCAGCAGGTCGTTGTCCATCGGCCGCGGCCCAGGACGTAGAACCGACAACCAGCGGCCGTCCGGAGAGAAGCCGGAGGCGGGCTGGCACCAGCCGCCGCCGTCGTACAGCAGCCGCTCCTCGCCTCCGTCGAGGCCGAGCAGCCGGACATCAAATGCGACTCGGTC
>JALYNA010000472.1 GCA_030773455.1 Actinomycetota bacterium | reverse complement strand
CGGGCACGCCGTGCGCGCGACCGGCCCGGCGGGACGGCGCCCGGTGCGGGTGCCGCTGGAACGGGCCGCGCTGCTGTCGCTGGGTCGCGCCGGCGGGGCGGTCACCCGCCGGCTGGCCGCCTTCGTCGAGGGATACGTGCCGGAGAGCTGAGCCCTGGTTACGCCGGGCGCGCGGCGGGCAGGGAGCGGGCATGGACGACAGCGAGATCCGCAGCCGCATCGAGGCGTTGGTCGAGGAGGAGCACCGACTGCGCGAGAGCAGCGAGCACAGCGAGGAGCAGCGCGCCCGGCTCCGGGAGATCGAGGAGGAGCGCGACCAGCTCTGGGACCTGCGCCGTCAGCGGGACGCCAAGCGCCAGTACGACGAGGACCCCGACGAGGCCTCGCCCCGCCCCGAGCAGCAGGTCGAGGGCTACCTGCAGTAGTCGGCAGCCGCGCTCGGACGCGACCGCGGTCCGGTCACCGCGTCCCCGCGCCGAGCAGCGCGAGCTGCCACAGCAGCCGGGCCCGCGGGTCGGTCACCTCGTGCCCGGTCAGCGACTCGATGCGCCGCAACCGGTGCATGACGGTGTTGCGGTGGCAGTAGAGCCCGTCGGCGGCGCGGGTCGGCGAGCCGTCGGCGGCCAGGAACGCGGCCAGGGTGTCCAGCAGTACCGCCTGCTCGTCCCCGGGCAGGTCGAGGAGCCGGCCGAGGGAGCGGTCGACCAGCCGGGAGCTGATCTCCGGGGAGTTGGTCAGCAGCGCTTCGGGCAGCCGGTCGTCGATGGTCACCACCCGGGGGTCGCCCGAGGGCAGGGTGCGGGCCGCCGTCTCGGCCAGCCGGTAGGCCCCGGCCGCGGCCGCCGCCCCCTCCACGACGTCGGACACCCCGACCGGGCCGGTCGCCAGCGCGCCGAGCCAGCTCAGCACCTCTGTCGTCGGACGGGCGCCCAGCACCAGCACGCCCACCTGGGCCTCCGACCGGGTACCCCACACCGAGCGCACGCCGCGGCGGGCTAGCGCGGAGCCGGGGTCGGGGAGCGTCGGCTCCCCGTGCCGGCCCGGCGGCGCCACGACCGCGAGCAGCCGGCCGGACAGCGGCACCCCGAGCAGCTCCGAAGTGTCCCGGACGAACGCCGGGTCGCCGCCGCGGCCGTCGAGCAGCCCGTCGAGCACGCGCTGCCGGGCCGCGCTGCCGGCGGCGGCCAGCCGGCGCTGCTCTTCCCGGTAGCCGTTGGCCACCGCGGCGCACTCGGCGTCGTTGGTGCGCCAGACCGACCCAGCGACCTCCAGCAGCCACGTGTCGTGCCCGGTTCCGCGGTCGCGGGACACCAGCAGCAGCGTCTCCCAGAGGACCTGGCCCCCCAGCCGGTAGGCACGCAGCACCACCTCGAGCGGAACGCCCTGCCGGGCCCGGTGGCGGCCGACGTCGTGTGCCCGGGCCCGCAGCGTCGAGGGGTCGGCGGAGGCCACCCCGTCCAGGCTGTGCACACCGCGCTCCAGGCCGGCGCGCACGGACCGGCGCACCTCCGCCGCGTCGGCCGCGGTCAGCTCGCGGTACGCGGGCTCGGTGCGCAGCAGCACCTCGACCGTCCGGTCGGCCATGGCGTCGAGCCGGTCGATCAGGTGGGGGCCAGCTCACCCAGGCGGACGGCGACCTCCGGCGGGAACTCCTGCACTGGACCTCCTTCCGGATGACGCGCTGCACTCAGCACACCACGGGGCGGCGATCGCTGTGCGCACCGCCCATTGTGACGGGAACCACCGGCCCGCAGGCTTCCGGGGACGCATCCGAAAAGCAGGTCGTCGCCCGCCGCCGGGTGGCTGCCCCCGAAGCTCAGAGGAGACGTGGGCCCCTTGGCGCAGCCGCCAACGACTGCCGGCAGCAGCACCTCGCAGCGGGACCGACCGCCCACCGCACGGCTCGAGATGACCGGGATCAGCGTCGCCTTCGGCGGCGTCGCCGCGCTCACCGACGTCTCCCTGACCGTCGAGCCGGGCCAGGTGCACGGCCTCATCGGCCCCAACGGCGCCGGCAAGACGACGCTGTTCAACGTGGCCTGCGGGCTGGTCCGGTCGGACCAGGGCCGGATCGTCTGGAACGGCTCCGAGCTGCGCCGGCTCAAGCCCAGCAAGCTCACCCGCCTCGGCATCGCCCGCACGCTGCAGGGTGTCGGCCTCTTCCGCGGGCTCACCGTGCTGGAGAACGTCATGGTCGGTGCGCACCGGCAGGCCCGGGCCGGGTTCTTCTCGGCGCTGTTCGCCGTCCCGACGTCGGACCGCGACGAGGCCCGGCTGCGCGCGCGGGCCCTGGCCGCGCTCGACGAGCTGGATGCCACCGCCTACGCCGGCCGCTACCCCCACTCGCTGCCCTACCCGGTGCAGAAGCGGGTCGCGCTGGCCCGGGCACTGGTCTCCGACCCCGCCCTGCTACTGCTCGACGAGCCGGCGAGCGGCCTGTCCGAGGACGAGATGCACGACCTCGGTGACCACATCCGGGCCCTGTCTGCGCGGATGAGCGTGCTGCTCGTCGAGCACCACATGGACCTGGTCATGCGCGTCTGCGACCGGATCACCGTCCTGGACTCCGGCCGGCGCATCGCCGCCGGCACCCCCGCCGAAGTGCAGGCCGACCCGGCCGTCACGGAGGCCTACCTGGGCGACGAGGTCGACGTCGCCACCGATGCCGCGGCCCTGTCGGCCAGCGG
>JALYNA010000471.1 GCA_030773455.1 Actinomycetota bacterium | reverse complement strand
CTCGGGGACGCCGCGGCCGGCGGGCGCTGCGCGGCCCCGGCCTGCGCGAGCGGCGCCGCCAGCAGACCCGCGCCACGATCATCGAGGCCGCCGCCGACCTGTTCGCCGAGCGCGGCTTCGACGCCGTCAGCGTGGTGGAGATCGCACAGCGGGCC
The DNA here is from genome assembly GCA_030773455.1 of Actinomycetota bacterium. Taxonomy (GTDB): domain Bacteria; phylum Actinomycetota; class Actinomycetes; order Mycobacteriales; family Geodermatophilaceae; genus Geodermatophilus. The sequence continues at coordinate 2,661 of JALYNA010000471.1, read as the reverse complement.
GGCGTGGTCGAGAAGACGGTGTTCAACCACTTCCCGGTCAAGGAGGGGCTCGTCTTCGAGGCCGACCCACCGGTGCGCGCAGCGCTGCTGGCGGCGGTGCGCAGCCGTCCCGCGGGCGAGTCGGTGAGCGCGGCGGCCGGCACCTTCGTCGTCCGGGCGATGAGCGGCCTGGGCGCCCCCGAGGCCGCCGCGGGCGTGGCGGAGATGGCCCGCGTCATCCGCGGCAGCCGCACCCTGCAGGTGCGCGAGCGGGAGATCCTCGGCGAGCTGACCACCGCTCTGGCCGAGCTCATCGCCGAGGAGACCCGTCCCGACCCGGGTGAGCTGGCGCCCTGGCTGGCCGCGCACGCGGTGCTCAGCCTCTACGCCGCCCTCCTGGAGCTGGCCCGCGACCGCGTGCTCGCCGGGGTGTCGGGGCCGGAGCTGTCCGCCGAGCTGCGCGCCCGCGGCGAGCGCGGCCTGGCCCTCCTGCAGTTCGGCCTGGCCGGCTACGCCAAGCGCAGGCCATGACATCGCGGTCCTCCGGACCGCACCGCGGCCAGGTGCCGTCCCCTTGATCCGCTGAGCCCCATCCGGCCCTCCTCGTGGGAGCCTCCGGGCCCCACTCCTCGCGCCGCCTCGCAGGGCGCCCGTCGGCTGGCACGACGGCCAGGTGCCGTCCCCTTGCGGCGCTGAGCCCCACCCGGCCCTCCTTGCGGGACCCTCCGGGCCCCACTCGTCAGGCCGCCTCGCAGGGCGACTCACCCCTGAGCCACCCTGGAGCGCCGGGGTCAGCCGCCGATCTGCAGAGCGTGCAGGAGCTGGGTCGAGCGGTCGCCGACGATGTCCGGGTCCTGCGTGAACAGCGCGACGGCCACCATGTACTCGTCGTCCCCGGCCCAGCCGCGGCCTTCTGCGCACAGCCGGCGGATGTGGTCGCGCACCTTGGGCTCGGCGCTGTACGGGCCGTAGTCCAGACCCATCGCGAGGAAGTTGACCACCCGGTAGCCGAGGTCCTCGGCCGTCCGGACCGTGGTCTCCGGGTCGGCGTAGCTCGGCAGGGCGGTGACCACGTTGCGGTAGCCGGCCTTGAGCAGCTGGAGCACCAGGTCGTTGCCGTGCACCCCGCCCCACAGCTCGGGCATGAGGATGTCGCGGTCCGGCGCCGGGACGTAGGGCGGGTTGGCGATCGCCGTGGCCACCGGCCCTGCGGCCGCGGAGTCGGCGCGGTCGAAGAAGTCACCGAGCTCCACGGTGTAGCGGTCGGCGACCCCCCGTGCGGCGATGTTCCCTCGGGCCCGCTCGATCGAGGCGGCGCTGATGTCGAAGCTGCGCACCCGCAGCTCCGGCAGGCCGGCCACGACGTCGGCGATGGCGGTGGCGTCGCCGGTGCCGAGCTCGACGACGCCGTCGGCCGCCCAGCCCAGCTGCTCGCGGTACTGCTGCAGCAGCATGCAGACGGAGAACCCGTAGTGCGCCGACTCGTCGGCGGAGGAGAAGCAGCTCACCGGGCGGTGCCGGTCGACGGGCCGTGGGCGGAGGGCCGCGCGGCTGCGGCGGTGCGACGTCGGTGGGGCACGATCCGGCCCTACCCGCTCGTTCGGCGGTCACTCCTGCCCGCCGGTCCGCCTCGCTACGCCGCCGTGCGAGCGGTCGCCGCCACGGCGAGCAGCTCCCGGGCGTGCGCCTGGCCGGTGTCGCTGTCGGCGAGCCCGGAGAGCATGCGGGCCAGCTCGCGCACCCGGTCCTCCCCGTCCACGGCCCGGATGTCGGTGGCGGTCACGCCCGCACCGGTGTCCGGGGACTTGTCCACGACCAGGTGGGTGTCGGCGAACGCCGCGACCTGCGCCAGGTGGGTGACGACGACGACCTGGTGCCGGCGGGCCAGCCGGGCCAGCCGCCGGCCGATCTCCCCGGCGGCCTGCCCCCCGACGCCGGCGTCCACCTCGTCGAACACCATGACCGGCACCGGGTCCGCGCCGGCGAAGACCACCTCGATGGCCAGCATCACCCGCGAGAGCTCACCGCCGGAGGCGCCCTTGTGCACCGGGCGCGGCGGGGCGCCGGGGTGGGCCGCCATCAGCAGCGCCACCTCGTCGATGCCCTCCGGCCCCGGGGCGTCCGGGTCGCTGTCGACGGCGAAGGAGACGCGCGCGCTCTTCATCGCCAGGCCGGCCAGCTCGGCGCCCACCTCGGCGGCGAACCCGTCTGCGGCCGCCCTCCGCCCGGCCGAGACCCGCCTGCCGAGGTCGTCGACCTCGGCACGGGCGGCGTCGCGGGCCGCCTCCAGCGCCTCCAGCGCCTCGTCCGAGACGTCGAGCTCGCCCAGCCGGCGGCGGGCGTCCTCGGCCCAGGCCAGGACGCCGTCCACGCCCTCGCCGGGGTCGGCGTACTTGCGCACCAGGGCGGTGATCACCGCGCGGCGGTCCATCACCTCGGCCAGCCGGGCGGGGTCGGCGTCCAGGTCAGCGACGTAGGTGGCCAGCTGCCCGGCGACATCGGAGACGACCGCGACCGCGTCGGCGAGGTCCTGGGCGAGCATCACCAGCGTCGGGTCGTCGGAGGCGGCCAGCGCCCGCTCGGCGATGGCCAGCGCGGCGCCGGCGTCCTGGGGCAGGTCGTCGCCCAGGTCGCCGGTGACGTCGCCGACCAGTGCGGTGCGCGCCTCGTCCGCGGCGGCGC
>JALYNA010000470.1 GCA_030773455.1 Actinomycetota bacterium | reverse complement strand
GAGCCGCGGCACGCTATCCGCCGCACACCGCGGACGGCGACGGCCGCGGGTACGCCCCGCCGGCCGCTGGTCACCGGCCGCGCGGTGCTCCTGGCCGGGCTGGTCCTGGTGCTGCTGCTGACGCTGGCCGGCCCGGTGCGGCAGTTCCTGGCCGGCCGCGCGGAGCTGACCCGGCTGGCCGCGGAGGGCACCGCGCTCGACCAGCGGATCGAGCAACTCGAGGAGCAGCTGCAGCGGCAGGCCGACCCCGCCTACACCGCGCGGCAGGCCCGCGAGCGGCTGGCCTACGTCCTGCCCGGTGACCGGCTGATCGTCGTGGTGGACGGCGAGGCCGTCGAGGGGGACGCCGGCACCGTGCCGGAGCCCGCGCAGGGCGCATTGCCCTGGTACGAGGCGCTGCTGCAGTCGGTCGCGGTGGCCGACGGCGACCAGGAGCCCGGCGAGTGAGCGAGCCGACGGACCCAGGCGAGGAGGCCACGTGAGTGACCCGATCAGCCCCGAGGACCGCGAGGTGGTCGGGCGTCAGCTCGGCCGGCCGCCGCGTGCCCTGCGGTCGGTGGCGCACCGCTGCCCGTGCGGCCAGCCCGACGTCGTGCAGACCTCACCGCGGCTGGAGGACGGCACCCCCTTTCCCACGCTGTACTACCTGACCTGCCCGCGGGCCAGCGCCGCGGCCAGCCGCCTGGAGTCGACCGGACGGATGCGCGAGTGGCAGGCCGATCTGGGCACCGATCCGGACCTCGCGGCGCAGTACCGCGCCGCCCACGAGGCCTATCTCGCCGACCGCGACGCCCTCGGTGAGCTGCCCACCCGCAACACCGCGGGCGGCATGCCCGACCGGGTCAAGTGCCTGCACGCGCTGGCCGCCCACGCGCTCGCCGCCGGCCCGGGGGTCAATCCGGTCGGCGACCGCGCCGTGGCCGGGATGGGGCAGTGGTGGGCGCACGGCCCGTGCGCTCTGCCCGAGGAGACGGCATGACCCGCGTCGCCGCGATCGACTGCGGCACCAACTCGATCCGCCTGCTGGCGGCCGACGTGCCGCCGGAGGGTCCGCACACCGACCTGCTGCGCCGGCTGGAGGTCGTCCGGCTCGGCCAGGGCGTCGACGCAAACGGCCGGCTCGCGCCGGAGGCCATCGAGCGCACCCGGGTCGTGCTCGAGCAGTACGCCGCCCAGGCCCGCGAGCTCGGCGCGACCGCGGTGCGCATGGTCGCCACCAGCGCCAGCCGGGACGCCGCCAACCGCGCCGACTTCGAGGCCATGGTGCTGGCCACCCTGGGCCGGCTGCCCGACGTCGTCCCCGGCGACGAGGAGGCGCGGCTGTCCTACCTCGGCGCCACCGCCTCGCTGGACGCCGCCGTCGCCGCCCACGGCCAATCGCCGCCGCGACCGCCGTACCTCGTCGTCGACATCGGCGGCGGGTCCACCGAGTTCGTGCTCGGCGACGCCGGCGGGGTGCGCGCCGCCCGGTCGGTGAACGTCGGCTGCGTGCGGCTCACCGAAAGGCACTTGCACGGCGACCCGCCGTTCGCCGACCAGATCCAGCGCGCGGAGGCCGACATCCGCGCCGCGCTGGCCGACGTCGCCACCGCCGTCCCGGTGGGGGACACCGCGACCCTGGTGGGCTTGGCCGGCTCGGTCACCACCGTCGCCGCGCTGGCCCTGGGTCTGCCGGCCTACGACCCGGCGGCCATCCACGGCTCCCGCGTCCCGGTGTCCGCCGTCCGCGCGGTGACCGCCGGCCTGCTCACCGCCACCCGGGAGCGGCGCGCCGCGCACCAGGTGATGCACCCGGGCCGGGTCGACGTCATCGGCGCCGGCTCGCTGGTGCTCCGGGTGCTGATGGACGCCTTCGCCCTCGACGACGTCGTGGTCAGCGAGCACGACATCCTCGACGGCATCGCGCTGCAGCTGGCCCGTTCAGCCGGTCGGTAGGTCGGTCAGGGTGAGCCCTCGTTGAGGCCGGGCGGCAGCTTGCCGGTCAGGGACTGGTAGACCGCCGCCGCGCCGCGGGCGGCGACCAGCCGGCCGGCCGCCACGGCGACGCCGGACACCGCGGCCCAGGCCAGCGCCTCACCCCAGCCGACGCCCGGCGCGGCCGGGTTCTTCGGCGGCTGGGTGCCGCGCACGGCGTACCAGGCGGCGTCACTGAGCTTGCGGACGGCGATCCCCGCGGGGACCGCAGTGCCGGTGCCCAGGAGCTTCCAGGTCAGGGGCGGCTTCTGCTTCTTCGTCCGGGCCACCCCGCGATCATGCCGCCCCGCGGCCGTCCCGCGCGCGGCCGGGTGGTCTGCTGGTGCCCGTGGCAACCGACGCGGCCGGCTTCCCGGTCACCCGCAGCCCGGCCGGCGTCGTCCGCTCCGCGCGGAGCACCCGCGACCTGGCCGTCCTCGACGCCAGGATCTCCGGCTGCCGCGCCTGCCCCCGCCTGGTCGCGTGGCGTGAGGAGGTCGCCCGCGGGAAGCGGGCCTCCTTCCGGGACCAGGAGTACTGGGGCCGGCCGGTGCCGGGCCTCGGGCCGGCCGACGCCCGGATCGCCGTCATCGGGCTGGCCCCCGCCGCGCACGGCGGCAACCGGACCGGGCGGGTGTTCACCGGCGACCGCAGCGGGGACTGGATCTTCGCCGCGCTGTGGCGGGCCGGCCTGGCCAACCAGCCGACGTCCACCCACGTCGGCGACGGGCTGGAGGTCACCGACGTGCGGGTGGCCGCCGCCGTCCGCTGCGCGCCGCCGGCCAACGCGCCCACGCCGGAGGAGCGGGACACCTGCTCGCCGTGGCTGGCGCGGGAGCTCGCGCTGCTGCCGCGGCTGCGGGTCGCCGTCGTCCTCGGCGGCTTCGGCTGGACGGCGCTGTGGCCGGTGCTGGCCGAGGCCGGCTACGCGCTGCCCCGGCCGCGGCCGGCGTTCGGGCACGGCGTCGAGGTGTCGTTGCAGGGGCCGCGCGGGCCGCTCACCCTGCTGGGCAGCTACCACGTCAGCCAGCAGAACACCTTCACCGGCAAGCTGACCGAGCCCATGCTGGACGCCGTCCTCACCCGGGCCACCGAGCTGGCCGCGACCGTGCCGGGATCCGCCCCGCGGCCCTAGGCTCGCACCCATGGCGCAACGACCTGTGGTCCTCGTCGTGGGCGGCGGCTACGTCGGCCTCTACACCGCCCTGCGGCTGCAGAAGCGGCTCTCGCGGGGGCGGGCGGAGGTCGTCGTCGTCGACCCGCAGCCGCACATGACCTACCAGCCCTTCCTGCCCGAGGCCGCGGCCGGCTCGGTCGAGCCCCGCCACGTCGTGGTGCCGCTGCGCCGGACACTGCCGCGCTGCCGCGTGGTCACCGGGGCCGTCACCGGCCTGAGCCACGCCGAGAAGCGCGCCCGGATCGCCCCCATCGAGGGCGAGCCCTACGAGCTGTCCTACGACGTCCTGGTGATGGCCGGGGGGTCGGTGGCCCGCACGCTGCCCATCCCGGGACTGGCCGAGCACGGCATCGGCTTCAAGAACGTCGGTGAGGCCATCTACCTGCGCAACCACGTGCTCGCCCGGCTGGACGCGGCCAGCTCGACCAACGACCCGGAGGTCCGCCGCCGCGCGCTGACCTTCACCTTTGTCGGTGGTGGCTACGCGGGGGTGGAGGCGTTCGCCGAGCTCGAGGACATGGCCCGCTACGCGATCACGCACTACTACCCGCGGCTGTCGACGGCCGACATGCGCTGGATCCTGGTCGAGGCGATGGGCCGGATCCTGCCCGAGGTCGACCTGGACATGGCCGCCTGGACGGTCAAGGAGCTGACCGCGCGCGGGATGGACGTCCGGCTCAACACCCGGCTGGAGTCGGTGACCGACGGGTGCGTGGTGCAGCTGTCCGACGGCGACGAGTTCGCCAGCGACACCCTGGTGTGGACGGCGGGCACCAAGCCCAACCCGATGCTGACCCAGACCGACCTGCCCGTCGACGAGCGCGGGCGGGTGATCTGCGAGCCCACGCTGCAGGTGCGCGGGATGCCGGACGCGTGGTCCGCGGGTGACCTGGCCGCCGTCCCGGACCTCACCAAGGAGAGCCCCGGCGCGACCACCGCGCCCAACGCGCAGCACGCCGTCCGGCAGGCCAAGCGTCTGGCCGACAACATCGTGGCGACGCTCGAGGGACGCGAGCCGGAGCCCTACCGGCACGCCTACGCCGGGTCGGTGGCCAGCCTGGGCCTGCACAAGGGCGTCGCGCAGGTCTACGGCGTCAAGCTCAAGGGCTGGCCGGCCTGGTTCATGCACCGCACCTACCACGTCAGCCGGGTGCCCACCTTCAACCGCAAGGCGCGGGTGGTCGC
>JALYNA010000469.1 GCA_030773455.1 Actinomycetota bacterium | reverse complement strand
GGGCGAGCAGCCGCACGGGGACGCCGAGGCGGCCGGGGGCCACCGCGACGTTGAGGGCGTTGCCGCCGGGGTGGGCGACGTAGTGCGGGCTCGTGCCGTGCGGCCCGGCGCCGGCCACGGCGTCGGGCAGCATGTCGACGACGAATTCACCGAGGACGCTCAGCACCGAGCGGTCGCTGGTCACGCCCGCGACCCTAGCCATCGACGGCGGCTGCGTAGCTCGCCGCTGGCTGACCTCCGGGCGCACCTGGGACGATGGCGGGGACGACGATCGCTGCGGCGCGCCGGACGGGTGGCCCAGGCGGACGACCGCTACCGCGCAGGAGGACAGATGCCGAACCCGTTCGTGAAGCTGTGGAAGTACCTCACGGCCTCCGCCAACGCCAAGATCGACGAGAAGGCCGACCCCAAGATCCAGATCCAGCAGGCGATCGAGGCCGAGCAGCAGCGGCACCAGGCGCTGGCCAACCAGGCCGCCGCCGTGCTGGGCAACCAGCGGCAGCTGGAGATGCGGCTCAACCGGCAGCTCGGCGAGGTGGAGAAGCTGCAGGCCTCCGCGCGCCAGGCGCTGGTGCTGGCCGACCAGACCCGCGCCGGTGGGGACGCGGCCAAGGCGGCGGAGTACCAGAACGCCGCCCAGGCCTTCGCCACCCAGCTGGTCGCTGCCGAGCAGGCGATGGAGGACCTCAAGCGCAGCCACGACGAGGCGTTGCAGGCAGCCGAGCAGGCGCGGGGCGCCGTCGAACAGAGCCGGATGCGGCTGCAGACGACGCTGGCCGAGCGCACCAAGCTGATGAGCCAGCTCGAGCAGGCCAAGATGCAGGAGCACGTTGCGGCCTCGCTCAAGCAGGTCAACGAGCTCTCCGCGCCGGGCAGCACGCCGAGCCTGGGCGAGGTGCGGGACAAGATCGAGGCCCGCTACGCCAACGCCCTCGGCCAGGCCGAGCTGGCGCAGACGTCGGTCGAGGGCCGGATGCTGGAGGTGCAGAAGGCGACCCTCGACGTCGCCGGCGCCTCCCGGCTGGACCAGATCCGCGCCTCGATGGGGCAGCCGGCGGTCACCGGCCAGACCGCCTCGCCGGCGCTGGAGGAGGGGACGTCGTCGGTGCCGACGTCCTCGGCGCAGCCGGTGGCCCAGCCCGCCGACCGCCCGGAGCGGCAGGCCTGATCCACCGCCACGACGGGCCGGCCGCGACTGCGCGACCGGCCCGTCGTGTGCGTTCAGTGTGGGCTGCTGAGTGGTGGCGGATGGTCGGGCTCGCCGGTGCGGGCCGCGGGGTCGACGGGGGCGCGGGCGGCCTGACAGCTGGGGCACCAGTAGGTGATCCGCTCCTGCAGGTCCGGCCCCTGGTCGCCGCGCAGGATCAGGCTGTCGCAGCGCAGGCACGGGCGGTCCTTGCGGCCGTAGACCCAGTGGTCCCGGCCGCGGCGCAGGTCGCCGGTCGTGCTCTGCTCCGGGCGGTCGCGGTTGGCCAGCATCAGCGTGCGGGTCCCCTCGACGAGGCCGGGGAGGTCCTCAACGTCGGCCACCCGGGCCCACGGGTGGACGCCGCTGAGGAACAGCGCCTCGACCTTGTAGAGGTTGCCGGGGCCGCACAGGTTGCGCTGGTCCAGGATCGCGACGCCGATCTGCTCGTCGGGTGCGACCACAGCCGGCGCAGCGCCTCCTCGAGGTCCCAGTCCGGGCTGAGGACGTCGGGACCGAGGTGGCCGACCAGCTGGTCCTCGTGCTCGGTGCGCACCATCGCCACGTCGTGCAGCCGGTAGCCCACGCACTCCCACTCGTCGGTGGTCAGGACCGCCCGGACGGCGAAGGCCGGGCCGCCGCGCCACCGGGTGCCCGGCCGGTAGATGTGCCAGCTGCCGTCCATCCGGTAGTGGGTGCGCAGCGTCCAGCCGTCGGCGAGCCGGATCAGCATGTGCTTGCCGCGGGGCACCACCTCCGAGACGGTGCGGCCGGCGAGGTCGGTGGCAGCCAGCTGGGGTACGCGGAGTTCCCCGCGGCGCAGGGTGGCGCCGGCGAGCGCGGTGTCCATCCGCTTCGCCGCCAGCCAGACGGTGTCTCCCTCGGGCACGGTCCCAGTGTCCCCGTCGGGGCGCCGCGCCTGCCAGAGCATGTCGTGCTGCCCGCGCCGAGCCGGTTCTGCGCGCGCCGGCTGCACCACTCCCGCGGCTCATCCCGGCCGGGCCCCCTGGGGTGAACGATCAGGCGCGCAGGCGCAGGCCGCGGGGCGTGGCGGTGAAACCGGCTGCCTGCAGCGCGGCCGACAGTGGCGTCGAATCGTGCACCGAGGCGCCGTCGGCCTTCTGCACCACCATCCGGCCCAGCGCGCCGGCTGCCACGGCTCCGGACAGCGCCGTCGCGGCCTCCTTGAGCGGGATCTCCTCCTCGGTCCAGGACAGCAGCGTCTTGCCGCCGCGCTCGACGTAGAGGACGAGCTCCCCGTCGACGAGCACGACCAGGGCGCCCGCCTTGCGCCCGGCCCGGTGCCCCGCGGTCCGGCGTCCGCCGCCGGCGCCCTCGCCGACGTCGACCGCGGGGGCCACATCGCCGCTCGAGTCACCGCCCGGATCCCCGCCGGACCGCTCCGGCCAGGGCAGGGCCGCGCCGTAGACGTTGGCCGGATCGGTGGCGGCCAGCACGACCGCACCACCGGGCACCCGGTCCGGCGAGGCGAAACTGCGCAGCCGGTCGACGGCCCCCGGCGTGCCGAACTGCGCGGCGCCGAGGGTCTCCACGAAGTAGCCGCGCCGCGCCCGGCCGTTCTCCTCGAAGGCCCGCAGCACCGGGTAGACCGCTGAGAAGCCGCCGGCGACCTGCTCGGCCACGACCGCGCCCCGGGTGAGCACGCCGTGCCGCTCGAGCAGCGCCTCGGCGCGGGCCGTCGTCCGCTTGGTGGCGTTGGGCTCCCGGTCGGGCAACCGGGACCACCGGCCGGCCATCGTGGGTGGCCCGCTGCGGGTCGGCATGGCCGGCCGGCCCAGCCGGGTGCGGCCGTAGCGGCTGCGGTCCAGCCGGGCCCGGGGTGCCGCGGGCTGGCGCTTGTGCGTGCCGCTGCCGGACAGCCGCGTGCGCAGCGGCGCCAGGGTGTCGTTGGTCAGCGCGCCGGCCCAGACGAGGTCCCACACCAGGTCGGCGAAGGCGGTGTCGTCGGTGGAGCCGGCCAGGTCCGACAGCCCGCGGAAGAACAGCGCCTGTCCGCCGGCCAGGTGCTCGAGCACCTCGGGCCCGGCCTCCGGCAGCTCCAGTGCCTCGGGCAGCAGCAGCGGGGCGAGGTCGGCCGGGACCAGGCTGACCCAGCCGTCGCCGCCGGGCAGCCCGCCGGCCCCGACCCACAGCACCTCCCCGGCGCTGGTCAGCTCGTCGAGCATGGCGGCGGAGTAGTCGCGGACCCGGGCCGGCAGCACCAGCGACTCCAGCGCGCTCGCCGGCACGAGCGCCCCGGCCAGCTGCTCGACGACCGCGAGGACGCCGTCCGGCCCGCGCATGCGGCTGCCCACCGATTGCCAGGACGGGGTGAAGCGCGCCAGCGTGTCGACCGGCACCGGCTCGACCTCCTGGCGCAGCCGGGCCAGGCTGCGGCGGCGGATCGACCGCAGCACGTCGGCGTCGCACCACTCCTGGCCGGTGCCGCCGGGGCGGAACTCCCCGGTGACCAGCCGGTCGGTGCCGACCAGCCGCTGCACGGTCGCGGTCACCACCGCGACGCCCAGGCCCAGCCGCTGCGCCACCTCGCCGGGCTGGAAGGGGCCGTGCGTGCGGGCGTATCGGCCGACGAGGTCGCCGAGCGGGTCGGGCACCGGCTCGGTGAACGCCTCCGGCACCCCGACCGGCAGGGCGGTGCCGAGGGCGTCGCGCAGCCGGCCGGCGTCCTCGATCGCCACGTACCGCTCCTCGCCGGCGATGCGCACCACCAGCGCGCGGCGCGCGGCCACCAGCTCGTCGAGCCACTCCTGCCCGACACCGCGGGCGGCGGTCTCCGCGGGGGTGAGGTCGCCGACGAGGCGCAGCAGGTCCGCGGCGCCGTCGGGGTCGCGGGGGTGCCGCTGCGCCGGCAGCCGCTGCAGCTCGGTCTCGACCTCGGTGAGCGCCTCCGCGTCGAGCAGCTCCCGCAGCTCCGAACGGCCGAGCAGCTCGGCGAGCAGACCGGTGTCCAGAGCCAGTGCCTGCGCCCGCCGTTCGGCCAGCGGCGCGTCGCCCTCGTAGAGGAACTGGCCGACGTAGCCGAACAGCAGCGACTGGGCGAACGGCGAGGCCGCCTGGGTCTGCACGTCGACCACCCGCACCCGGCGGGAGCGGACGTCGCGCATCAGCTCGACCAGACCTGGCACGTCGTAGACGTCCTGCAGCACCTCGCGGGCGGCCTCGAGCGTGATCGGGAAGCTGGAGAACTCGCTGGCCACCGACAGCAGCTGGGCAGCGCGCTGACGCTGCTGCCACAGCGGGGTGCGCCGGCGCGGGTCGCGGCGGGGCAGCAGCAGGGCCCTCGCCGCGCACTCGCGGAACCGGCTGGCGAACAGCGCGGAGCTGCCGACCTCGGCGGTCACCTCCCGCTCGACGTCGTCCGGGTCGAGGACGGCAAGGTCGGCCTCCGGCGGCTCACCGGTGGTGTCGGGCAGGCGCAGCACGATGCCGTCGTCGGAGTGCATCGAGGCGACGTCGACGCCGTAGCGCTCCCGCAGCCGGGCGGCGAGCACCAGCGCCCACGGGGCGTTGACCTGGGCGCCGAAGGGGGAGTGGACGACCAGCCGCCAGTCGCCGAGCTCGTCGCGGAAGCGCTCGACGAGCAGCGTGCGGTCGTCGGGCAGGTGCCCGGTGGCCTGCTTCTGCTCGGCGAGGTAGGCCAGCAGATTGGCCGCGCCCCACTCGTCGAGGCCGGCGGCGCGGGCGCGGTCGAGCCCGGCCTCGGGCGTCGCGGTGCCGACCTCCCGGAGGAAGGCGCCGAGCGCGCGGCCGAGCTCCAGCGGGCGGCCGGGGGCGTCGCCGTGCCAGAACGGCATCTTCCCGGGCTGGCCGGGGGCCGGGCTGACCAGCACGCGGTCGTGGGTGATCTCCTTGATCCGCCAGGAGGAGGAGCCGAGCAGGAAGACGTCACCGACCCGGGACTCGTAGACCATCTCCTCGTCGAGCTCGCCGACCCGCCGGCCGCCGCGGCTGTCCTCGCTGCCGACGAGGAAGACGCCGAACAGGCCGCGATCGGGGATGGTGCCGCCGCTGGTGAGCGCCAGCCGCTGTGCACCGTCGCGGGCGGTGAGGGTGTCGGTGACCCGGTCCCACGTCAGCCGCGGCCGCAGCTCGGCGAAGGCGTCGGAGGGGTAGCGGCCGGCCAGCATGTCGAGCACCGCGTGGAGCGCGGAGTCCGGCAGCGAGGCGAACGGCGCGGACCTGCGGACCAGCGCCGCGACCTCGTCGACGGTCCGCGGCCGCTCGGAGACGACCGCGACCACCTGCTGGGCCAGCACGTCCAGCGGGTTGCGCAGGTAGCGGATCGACTCGATCGCGCCGGCCTTCATCCGCTCGGCGACCAGCGCGCACTGCACCAGGTCGCCGCGGTACTTCGGGAAGAGCACGCCGCGGCTGACCGCGCCCACCTGGTGCCCGGCGCGACCCACCCGCTGCAGGCCGCTGGCGACGGTGGGTGGCGCCTCGACCTGCACGACGAGGTCGACCGCGCCCATGTCGATGCCCAGCTCGAGGCTCGAGGTGGCGACCACGGCCGGCAGCCGGCCGGACTTCAGCGACTCCTCCACGACCGCCCGCTGTTCCCGGGACACCGAGCCGTGGTGGGCGGCGGCGACCGGCTGGACGTCCTCGGGCACGCCCCCGCCGGAGCCGGCCTGCGCCATGAGCGCCGCCGCGTTGGTGCCCGGGGGGACCGGCTCTCCGGTCGCCCGCTCGTACGCCAGCTCGTTGAGCCGGCTGGTCAGCCGCTCGGCCAGCCGCCGGGAGTTGGCGAAGACGATCGTGCTGCGGTGGGCCTCGACCAGGTCGAGCACCCGCTCCTCGACCGCCGGCCAGATCGACGTCCGCGGCTGGTTGCCCGCCGCCGAGCCGTCGAGCTCGCCGGTGGGCTGGCCCAGGGTGCTCATGTCCTCGACCGGGACGACGACCGAGAGGTCCCACTGCTTGCCCGACCCCGGCGCCACCACCTCCACCGGGCGGCCGCCGGCGAGGAACGTGGCCACCTCCTCGATGGGGCGCACCGTCGCCGACAGGCCGATCCGCTGCGCCGGTCGCTCCAGCAGCTCGTCGAGCCGGTCGAGGGAGACGGCCAGGTGCGCACCGCGCTTTGTGTCGGCCACCGCGTGCACCTCGTCGACGATCACCGTCTCCACACCGCGCAGCGCCTCGCGCGCGGAGCTGGTGAGCAGCAGGAACAGCGACTCCGGCGTGGTGATGAGGATGTCGGGAGGCCGCCGGGCGAAGGCGCGGCGCTCCTCGGCGGGGGTGTCACCGGACCGGGTGCCGACCTGGATCTCCGGGCGCGGCAGGCCCAGGCGGGCCGCGGCCTGCCCGATGCCGGCCAGCGGGGCGCGCAGGTTGCGCTCGACGTCGACGGCCAGGGCCTTGAGGGGGGAGACGTACAAGACCCGGCAGCGAGCCTGCTCGTCGACCGGTGGTGGAGTGCCGGCCAGCCGGTCGAGCGACCACAGGAAGGCGGCGAGCGTCTTGCCCGAGCCGGTGGGGGCCACGACGAGGGCGTGACCGCCGCTGCTGATGGCCTGCCAGGCACCCTCCTGCGCGGCGGTGGGCTCGGCGAAGGCGCCGGTGAACCACGCCCGGGTGGGCTCGGAGAACCGGTCGAGGACGGGCACGCCGTTCAGTGTGGTCCGCGGGGACGACAGTGCGCTGGTTGCGGCCGCCGGCAGGAAGGGACTCCGCCGAGCTCCTGCAGGCGCGCGGCTGCCGCCGCCCGGCCGACGGCTGCGCGATGCGTTGTCACCGCGCTCACCCACGTCACCGTTGTTGGGCCGCCAGGGCGTCTACGCCGCGCGAGACCGCGATCCGGGGCCACGCGGCCGAACAGGCCGGTTCGGCGGGCAGCAGGGCGATGTGGGCCAGGCCGTCCCCGCAGAACGCCGGCGACAGTGCCTCGTCACGCCGGACCTGCGGGAATCGTGGATCGCCGGCGCATGCGCCACTGCCCCACGTCACCGTGGGCGCCTCCCACCCGGCGGCCGCACGGCTGTCGCTGGTACCAAGCCGCCCCGAAGACCAGTCCTGGTGGTGCTGTCGAGGGGAACTCCGGGATCCACGCCACACCTTCCGGCATGCCGGCCTGTTGTATACGTTCCAGCGGCCCAAAGGAAAAAGGGTGAACTGTGACGATCGGGACGGCGCATCAACTCCTGCGCTCTCTGGTGTGCGAGGAACTTCGTCGACTGGTGATCTCCGGCGAGCTCGCTCCGGGGACGCGCCTGGTCGAAGACCGACTCGCCGCTCGTCTCGGGGTCTCGCGCAACCCGGTCCGGGAGGCGCTGCAGACGCTGGCAAGCGAGGGCTTCGTGGAGATCCTCCCGCGACGCGGGGCTGTCGTCGCCGAGATAACGGCCGAGCAGGCCGAGAACCTGTTCGACGTACGGATGGCTCTCGAGTCGCTCGCAGCCCGTCTCGCGGCCCGGCGCGCGGACGCCACAGCAGTGGAGCGGCTACGCAGCGTGCTGGTCAAGGCCGGTCAGGCGACCGACGCCGGGGACTTCGACGCCCTCGCTGCGTGCAACACCGAGTTCCACCAGCTCGTCGTCGACATCAGCGGCAACGACTACCTCAGCCTGCTGGTCGCGCCGATGGCCGGCCGGGTGCAGTGGGTCTTCCGCCTGAGCGCTCCGACCCGAGCGCCGCACTCCTGGACCGAGCATGAGGAGTTGCTGCACGCGATCGCCGGCGGCGACGAGGAGTACGCCGAGGCAGTGGCCCGGGCCCACGTGGCGGCCGCTCGTGCTTCGTACCGCCAGTTGACCGGCGAGCGGTCGGTCCCGGGGTCACTCCACGCCGATACGGATGACTGAGAGCGCTTGTATACCGTCGACGACTTGTGTGACGATGGTCACCTCGTTCGGTCAGAGGAGGCCTGATGTCCCGTCGGCGCCGTGCCGCGCTCATGCCCGTCGCTCTCGCGAGCGTCACCCTTGTCGGCGCTTGCTCGGCGGGTGCCGACGCGCCCGGCGCCACAGGCGGTTCGGCGCTGGCCACCGGGGAGGCGAGGGCGGGCGGAGACCTCACCCTCGCACTCGCTGAGGATCCTGACGCGCTCGACCCCACGCTCGCGCGCACGCTGGTCAGCCGCGAGGTCTTCGTCAACATGTGCGAGAAGCTCTACGACGTCGACGAGAGCCTCGAGCTCGTTCCGCAGCTCGCCGCGCAGCTGCCCGAGGTCTCAGAGGACGGCACGACCGTCACGATCAAGATTCGCGACGACGTGACCTTCAACGACGGCACCAAGATGGATGCGCAGGCGGTCAAGACCTCGCTCGAGCGCCACCGCACCCTGGAGGGATCGGCCCGCAAGAGCGAGCTCTCGGCGGTGACGGCGGTCGACGTGGTAGACCCCTCCACCGTCACACTCACGCTCAGCGCGCCGTTCGCTCCGCTCACCGCTCAGCTCGCCGACCGGGCCGGCATGATCATGTCCCCGGCGCAGCTGGAGAAGCTGGGCGACCAGTTCGCCACCGATCCGGTCTGCGCCGGCCCCTTCGAGTTCGTCAGCCGCACACCGGGCAGCGAGATCGTGTTGAAGAAGTCGACCGACTACTACGACGCCGACAAGGTCAAGCTCGACGGCCTCTCCTTCACGATCATCACCGACGCCAACGTCCGGCAGGCGAACGTCAAGTCGGGCGACGTGCAGGTGGCCGAGCGCATCGCCGCGACCGACGTCGCAGCGCTCGAGAGCGATCCCGCGGTCCGCCTGATCGGCCAGGACTCCCTCGGCTACCAGGGGGTGACGATCAACGTCGGCAACGTCGCCGGGGTCGGCGAGCCGGCCGGTAGGGTCGACACCCCGCTCGGCGGGTCGCCGGACCTCCGCAAGGCGTTCGAGCTCTCCCTCGACCGCGGGGTCATCAACCAGGTGGTCTTCGCGGGCAAGAACAAGACAGGCTGCACGCCGCTGCCCCCCGCGAGCCCGTACTTCGACGAGTCCGTCACCTGTTCGTCGCGGGACCTCGAGGAGGCCAAGAGGCTCGTCGCCGCGTCGGGGGCCCCCACTCCCATCCCGGTCACGTTGAGCGTCAGCACCAGCCCGGACAACCTCCGTCTGGGCCAGGTCATCCAGGGGCAGGCCAAGGAGGCCGGCTTCGACGTCAAGGTCGAGTCGAGCGAGTTCGCCTCCGCCCTGGAGGCCGCCGACGCGGGGCAGTTCGACACGCTCCAGGTCGGCTGGTCGGGCCGAATCGACCCCGACGGCAACATGTACAACCACTTGCACAGCGGTGCGCCGCTCAACACCAGTGGCGAGTCCAACCCCGAGCTGGACGAGGCGCTGGACGCGGCGCGGCTGACCAGTGACGAGGGTGAGCGGAAGACGCTCTACACCCAGGCCATCGAGATCGTCAACGAGGATCGCCCGATCATCTACCTCTACCACCCGGTCAACTACCTGGCGACCGCGCCGGATGTCACCGGCGTCGCCTACTACGCCGACGGGCTCCCGAGGATGAAGACCGCCGGCTACGCCAACTGACGCGCAGCGGTAACGAGAGGGGCGCTGGCCCTCATGGGGTCCTACCTGGTCCGGCGGGTCGGCACGTCGGCGCTGGTGCTGCTCCTGGCCAGCATCGTGGTCTTCGTCGGCGTGCGGGCGCTGCCGGGTGATGCCGCCCTCGCCCTCGCCGGTGAGGAACGCGACCCGGCAGCGCTGGCGGAGATCCGCGAGAAGTACGGACTCAACGACCCGATCGTGGTGCAGTACCTCCGCTATCTCGGCAACTCGCTGCAGGGCGACCTGGGCTTCTCCACGCGTACGGGTCTGGACGTCAGTCAGATCATCGTCGACCGGCTGCCCGTCACGCTGGAGCTCGCGCTCCTGTCGCTGCTGGTCGGACTGCTCATCGGGATTCCGGCGGGCATCGTCGCGGCGCTCAGGCGGGGGAGCTGGCCCGACAACGTGAGCAACGGTTTCGGCCTGCTCGGACTGTCCATCCCGAACTTCTGGCTCGGACTGGTGCTGATCCTCGTGGTCTCCGTGCAGCTGAGACTGTTGCCGGCGTCGGGGTACGTCCCGCTGCTCGAGAACCCGGTCCAGAACCTGCAGCGGATGGTCCTGCCCGCCATCGTTCTCGGGACGGGGCTCTCAGCGGTGCTGATGCGGCAGATGCGCTCGGCGATGCTGGAGACGATGTCGGCAGATTATGTGCGCACCGCCCGGTCCAAAGGCCTGTCCGAGAAGCAGGTGGTGCTGGTGCACGCGCTGCGCAACAGCCTGATCACCGTGGTGACGGTCCTCGGGCTGCAGCTCGGTGCCCTCATCTCCGGGGCGGTGATCACCGAGCAGATCTTCGTCATCCCCGGGTTCGGCAAGCTCATCGTCGACGGCGTGTTCACCCGCGACTATCCGGTCATCCAGGGTGTCGCTCTGGTGACCGTCTTCGGGTACGTCCTGGTGAACCTGCTCGTCGACCTGACGTACTCCTTCCTCAACCCCCGGATCCGTGTCAGCGGAGCCGCCTCGTGACCGTCGCCTCGGCCCCCATGGCCCAGCCGGGTCCCGCCCTGCCCGTACCACCACCGCCGCAGCGCCGAGGCCGGCGCCTGGTGAGACGGTTCCTCCGCCGGCGGCTGTCTGTCTTCGGGCTCGCCGTCCTCGTGCTCATCGTCGCTCTCGCGTTGTTCGCTCCGGTGTTCGGCGATCCGGGCGCCAACGACTTCGCCGCGGTCCTGCAGCCCCCGTCGGCGCAGTACCCGCTCGGCACCGACGACCTGGGGCGCGACACCCTCGCCCGCATCGCGCACGGCGCCCGGGTGTCGATGCAGGCCGGCGTCCTGGCCACGCTGCTCGCCATGGCGGTCGGCGTGCCGCTCGGACTGATCGCCGGCTATTACCGGGGCTGGGCCGACCTGGTGATCAGCCGGACCACCGACCTGCTGCTCGCCTTCCCGTTCCTGATCCTCGCGGTCGGACTGGCGGCCATCCTGGGGCCGTCCCTGCGCAACGTCGTCATCGCGCTCGGAATCAGCGCGCTGCCCAGTTTCATCCGCGTCACCCGCGGCGAGGTGCTCGGCCTTCGCGAACAGGACTACGTCGCCGGGGCGATCGCCGACGGCGCACGAGACGTGCGGATCCTGCGGCGTTACATCCTGCCCAACGCCATCAGCCCCCTGCTCGTGCAGGCGACCGTCACCATCCCGGAGGCCATCATCGGCGAGTCGGTGCTCTCCTTCCTCGGCCTCGGCGTGCAGCCGCCGACGCCGTCCTGGGGAACCATGCTCTCGGCCGCGCAGAGCTTCCTCAGCCAGGCGCCGCTGCTCGCGGTGTTCCCCGGCGTCGCCATCGCCCTTGCCGCCCTGTCGTTCAACCTCGTCGGTGACGGACTGCGCGACACCCTCGACCCGAAGGCGACGCGATGACGAGCTCTCTCGACCTGCCCGTGCAGGCAGGACCGGCGAACGACCCCCTGCTGAGCGTCGATGACCTGAGGGTCCGGTTCGCCAGCGAGGACGGCCCTGTGTACGCCGTCAACGGCGTGTCCTTCGAGCTCGGTGCCGGCGAGGTCCTCGCCATCGTGGGCGAGTCGGGCTGCGGCAAGTCGGTGACGGCCATGGCGATCCCGGGCCTGCTGCCTCCCACCGCGACGGTCGAAGGCAGCATCCGCCTCGCCGGCGTCGACCTGCTGTCGCTCAGCCCCAAGCAGCTGCGCGAGGTCCGGGGCAAGGACATCAGCTTCGTGTTCCAGGAACCGATGACCAGCCTCAACCCTGCCTTCA
>JALYNA010000468.1 GCA_030773455.1 Actinomycetota bacterium | reverse complement strand
GGGACATGACGCGTCCCATCGGCCCGTCCCGGCCCCTGCCCCCGCTCCCGGAGGCCCCGCGGCCCCGGTCGGAGGGCCACGACCGCAGCTTCCCCGCAGCACTGGGCCTCACAGTGCTGAACGCCGTCGTCCCGGGGACGGCGTTCCTCGCGGCCGGACGGCGTCGCCTCGGCGCCCTGGTCCTCGCGGCCTTCCTCCTGCTGGCCGGCGGCGCCGCCTGGCTGGCCACCGCGGGACAGCGGACGGCCGCGCGGGTCGCCGTCGACGCGACCGCGCTGACCTGGGTCTTCGGCGGGATCGTCGTCCTGGGGGTGCTCTGGATCGTCGTCGTGGTGGCCGGCTACCGGATGCTGCTGCCAGCCCGGACCTCCCGCGGCCGGCACGTGCTGGGCGGGGTGGTCGTCGCCGCGCTGGTGGCCGCCCTCGCCTACCCGACGGTCACCGCCGGCCAGGTGGCGCTCGCTCAGCGCGGGCTGATCGACGGCCTCTTCGCCGACCGGGAGTCCGCCACGGTGGCCGGCAGGGACCCGTTCGGCGACCAGGAGCGGGTCAACGTGCTGCTGCTGGGCGGGGACGGCGGCGAGGGCCGGGAGGGGGTGCGCACCGACACCGTGATCGTGGCCAGCGTCGACACCGGGACGGGTGACACGACGCTGTTCAGCCTGCCGCGCAACCTGCAGGACCTCCCCTTCCCGGAGGACAGTCCGCTCGCCGAGGTCTACCCGGACGGCTTCGACGCCGGCAGCGAGACCGAGAGCCTGCTCAACGCCGTCTACCGCGACGGCCCCGCCGCCCAGCCGGACATCCTCGGCCCCACCGACGACCCGGGAGCGGACTTCCTCAAGCTCGGGGTCGGCGAGGCGCTCGGCCTGGACCTCCACTACTTCGTGCTGGTCAACCTCGACGGGTTCAGCCGGCTGGTCGACGCGCTCGGGGGGATCACGCTCGACGTCAACTACTGGGTGCCGATCAACGGCAACCCCGGCACCGGCGAGCTGCCCGACGACTACATCGAGCCCGGCCCGGACCAGGTGATGGACGGCCAGCGGGCGCTGGCCTTCGCCCGCGGCCGGTTCGGGCTCACCGACTACGACCGGATGGCCCGCCAGCGCTGCACGATCAACGCGATCATCGACGCCGCCGATCCGGTGACCCTGCTGGAGCGCTACCAGGAGCTGGCCGCCACCACGCAGGACATCGTGAGCACCGACATCCCGCGGTCGGCCCTTGACGACTTCGTGGACCTGGCGTTCCTGGTCAAGGACGCCGAGGTGCGCAGCGTCGTCTTCGATGACAGCGTCATCGACCCCACCTACCCGGACTACGACCGGATCCGGACGATCGTCGAGGAGGCGATCGCCCCCGCCCCCGCGGCCCCCGCCCCCGCGGCCCCCGCCCCCGCGGCCGACGACGCTGCGGCCGACGACGCCGCCAACGGGACGCCGACCCCGGCTCCGGCTCCCGGCACGGCGACCCCGGCGCCCGGCGCGCCCACGGGCGACCCCGTCGCGGCGACCGACGTGACCGACGCCTGTGCCTACGACCCCGTCCGGGCCGCCGAGGCCCGTGCCGCCGGCGAGCCGCCGAACCAGGCCGGCTGACAAAAGGACCCCCCTACCCCCCGCCACTCGCAGGCTCGCGGCGGGACCCTGCAGGGCGGCCGCCGTCCTCCCCAGCCCTCGCAGGCTCGGGGCGGTGCCCTGGACGGGGCCGGCCCCCTTCCCCCTTCCCCCGCCACTCGCATGCCCGCGGCGGGACCCTGCAGGGGGCGCCCTCCTTCCCATCCTTCGTAGAAGGACCCTCCCCCGAGCCCTCCGCAGGCTCAGGGCAGGCCAGGGGAGGGCGGTGCCCCCGAGGGGGCCGTCGGGCGGTGCCTAGTGTCGTCGGCATGACCTCACCCGTCGGGGACGGCCGCGAGCGCCTGATGGCCCTGCTCCTCGCCGGCGTCGCCGTCGTCCTGCTGGTGTCGTCGGGGACCTGGTTCGCCAGCGGCCAGGCCGGGGTGGGGGTCGCGCAGCTGTGCCTCGGCGCCAGCCTCGCGGGCGTGGCGGCCTTCCTGTACCGGCGTGCGCAGCGTCGCCGGCCACCACGTCAGGGTCCGGGCCCCGCGGCCGGCTGACGCGTCGCGACGACGGAGGCCGGGCTGGTTCACCGGCCGGGGCGTGACGGCGTCGCCCCGGCGATGGTTGCGCCACGGGGGACGCCGCCATGGCGGTCACGTTGCGCCCGACCATGACCCGCATCACGCTAGCCGGGACCTGTCGATGGCCGAGTGGAGGTCGGGCGTGAAGTTGGACAAGCAGGAACTGATCCGGGTGCTGCAGACGGAGGGCGACAACGACACCGCGGACAAGGTGGCCGCCCAGTTGCCCGACGAGATCGACACCGACCGGGACGGGAACGCGCTCGACGCGATCGGGCTGGACCGCACGCAGCTGATGGCCAAGCTCGCGGGCGGCGGGTTCGGCGGGACGATCGCCCCCTGACCCTGCTCCGGCGGCAGCACCCGGCACCGGGCAGCGCACGGGGCAGCGGGGGTGCCGGGAGCGGACGACGGCCGCTCCCGGCACCTCGGTCGATCAGCCCGCGTAGGGCCGCTCCCGGGCCAGCTCCTCCTTGGCGACCCCGCGGATGTGCACGGCGTCCGGGCCGTCGACGATGCGCAGCGTGCGGGCGCTGGCGTAGAAGCGGGCCAGGACGGTGTCGTCGCTGACGCCCGCGCCGCCGTGCAGCTGGATCGCGCGGTCGATGACGTCGAGGGCCACCCGTGGAGCGGCGACCTTGATCGCGGAGATCTCGGTGCGGGCACCCTTGGCGCCGTACTTGTCGATGAGGTCCGCCGCCTTGAGGACGTAGAGGCGGGCCTGGTCGATCTCGATCCGGGACAGGGCGATGGCCTCGCGCGCGGTGCCCTGGTCGGCCAGGGGGCGGCCGAAGGCCACGCGCGCCTTGGCCCGCTCCACCATCAGGGCCAGCGCCCGCTCGGCCATGCCTATCGCGCGCATGCAGTGGTGGATGCGGCCGGGGCCGAGCCGGGCCTGGGCGATCATGAAGCCGTCGCCCTCGCCGGCCAGGATGTTCGACGCCGGCACCCGGACGTCGGTGAACCGCAGCTCGGAGTGCCCGTGCTGGTCCTGGTACCCGAAGACGGGCAGGTGCCGGACGATCTCGAAGCCCGGGGTGTTCCGGGGCACGAGCACCATCGACTGCTGGCGGTGCGGCGGCCCATCGGGGTCGGTCTTGCCCATCACGATGAAGATCTGGCAGCGCTCGTCGGCGGTACCGGTGATCCACCACTTGCGGCCGTTGATGACGTACTCGTCGCCGTCGCGGACGATCGAGGTCTGGATGTTGCGGGCGTCGGACGACGCGACGTCGGGCTCGGTCATCGCGAAGCCCGAGCGGATCTCGCCCTCGAGCAGCGGGTTCAGCCAGCGCTCCTTCTGCTCGGGCGTGCCGAACAGCATCAGCGTCTCCATGTTGCCGGTGTCTGGGGCCCCGCAGTTGGTCACCTCGGTGGCGATGACCGGCGACCAGCCCATGATCTCGGCGACGGAGGCGTACTCCAGGTTGGTCATCCCGCCGAGCTCGTGGTGGAACAGGTTCCACAGGCCCCGCTTGCGGGCCTCGACCTTCAGTTCCTCCAGCACCGGCGGGTGCTCGTGGTTGTCGTGACCGCGTTCGGCGCGCCACGCGTCGTAGACCGGCTCGGCGGGGAAGACCTGCTCACGCATGAAGTCCCACATCCGGCCGCAGACGTCCTCGGCTCGGGCGGAGAGGGTGAAGTCCATGAGCGCAAGGTAGAGGGCGGCGTGACCGATGTCTCCTCAGGGGTCCGGCTGCGCGCCGGGAGTCCGGACGCGCCGGAGGCCGGGCCCCGTGCGGGACCCGGCCTCCTCGTGGTGCGGTGGCCCCGTCCAGGGCACCGCCCCGAGCTTGCGAGGGGCGGGGAGGACGGGGTCCTCTTTCAGACTCGGGTGCCGTAGCCGGCGAACTTGCGCGAACCGGCCACGATGGCCCCACCGACGATGGCGCTGGCCAGATGCAGGATGTTGTCCGCCCAGTTCAGGTTCAGGATGTCCCAGGTCTGGCCCGTGGCGAACAGGCCGTAGAGGAACGCCGCGCCGTAGCCGACGGCCAGCAGCAGGCCGAAGGTGCGGGCGCCGGCCAGGGTGCGGCTCAGCGCCAGGCCGACCACGCCGATGAGGATGTGCACGATATTGTGCAACGGGTTGACGTCGAAGACGATCAGCGTCGCGTCGGTGGGCGCGGCGAAGTCACGGAAGCCGGTGACAAAGAAGCCGACGATCCCGACCAGCAGGTAGATCGCGCCGAAGGCGAGCCCGAGCGTCTGCGGCCAGGGCCGTGCTCCGCTGTTCGTGTTGCCCGCATTAGCGGCCATGGTGTCCTCCAGGGTGCAGTCATCCGTCAGTCTCGACGGTTCGATGTGTGCAGTACCCACAGCAGCGGCGGAGGAACAGCTTTCACCCGTCCGTGTGGGGGATCACGCACCGGCGGGGGTGCCCCCGCCGTCGGGCCGCCGGGGCGATCCGCACCTCTTGTTCGTCGGACGGCGTCGGGCCGGTTCAGCGCCCGGGCCCGCGTACCCCGGATGGGTCACATCGGGGGCGGGTCACATCGGGGGCCTCGCCCGGCCGCACCGTCGGCTCCTGGGTTCTGGAGACCGGGTGTGTGCGTCCCCCCCGCGGGGGCGCGGTAGGAGGGACGACCGGGAACCCGCGGCCCGCCTGACCCCGGTCCCCGACGCACGGCCCTGGCGCCATCGGGCCCCGCTCGGCGCAGCAGGCCCCGGTCGTTTGTCAGCGCGGCGTCGGCCTGGGCCGCCGGACCACGAACGGGCCCATGGCGAGCAGGTCGACGGGGGCCGAGCCGAAGCACTCCAGCGCGTCCCGCGGATCGTCGACCATCGGTCGCCCGGCGGTGTTCAGGCTCGTATTGACCACGATCGGCAGCCCGGTGCGGCGCTCGAACGCGGAGATCATGCGGTGCACGAGCGGCTCGGTCGCTCGGTCGATGGTCTGGATCCGCGCCGTCCCGTCGACGTGGGTGACCGTCGGGATGCGGTCCTTCCACTCCGGGGCGACGTCGTGCACGAAGAGCATGTACGGCGAGGGGATCGGGCCCCGGCTGAAGATCTCCGGCGCCTTCTCCAGCAGGACCATCGGCGCCACCGGGCGGAACTGCTCTCGGCCCTTGACGTCGTTCATCCGCTCCAGGTTGGCCTCGTAGCCGGGGTGGGCCAGCAGCGAGCGGTGGCCGAGCGCGCGCGGGCCGAACTCGCTGCGGCCCTGGAACCAGGCGACGATGCCGTTGTCGGCCAGCACCTCGGCCACGGCCTCGGCGACGTCGTCCGGCCGCTCGTAGTCGATCGCCGCCGTCTGCAGCCACTGCTCGATCTCGTCGTCGCTCCAGCCGCGGCCGAGCGCGGCGCCCAGCATCGGCTCGGTGCGCTCGCCGAGCTCGGCGGCCACGTGCAGGGCCGCGCCCAGCGCCGTCCCGGCGTCGCCGGCGGCCGGCTGCACCCAGACCTCCTCGAACGGGCTCTCGGCCAGGATGCGGGTGTTGGCCACGCAGTTGAGCGCGGTGCCGCCGGCCAGGGTGAGCACCCGGTCGCCGGTCTGCTCGTGCACCCAGCGGGCCAGGTCGACGAGCACCTCCTCGAGCCGCTGCTGGACGCTGGCGGCCAGGTCGGCGTGCGCCTCGGTCCAGTCGTCGCCCTTGCCGAGGCGCGGGGCGAACTCCGAGAAATCGATCTTCTCGGTGCGGAAGCCGCCGTCGCCGGTAGCCCGGATCAGCTCCGACAGCTCGCCGACGAACCGCGGCTTGCCGTAGGAGGCCATCGCCATGACCTTGAACTCGTCGGAGCTGCGCAGGAAGCCCAGGTGGTCGGTGAGCTCCTCGTACATCAGCCCCAGCGAGTGCGGGA
>JALYNA010000467.1 GCA_030773455.1 Actinomycetota bacterium | reverse complement strand
AGCCTCGGGAGCTGCCGCGACGTCCACCGGTTCCGGCGCCGGTGCGTCTGGTGGTGCGGTCCTGCGCTGCGGCCGGTCAGGCCTGCGAGGCCTGCCCCTCGGCGGCCCGCTCAGCCTTCGCCTGCCGGCGGGCGCCGTCGGTCGCCGCCTGGTTCCGGTGCGGGGCGATCACCATGACCATGTTCCGGCCGTCCTGCTTCGGGTTGGACTCCACGACGCCCAGCTCGGAGACGTCGGCAGCCAGCCGCTGCAGCAGCCGGTAGCCCATCTCCGGCCGGGACTGCTCGCGGCCGCGGAACATCACGGTGATCTTGACCTTGTCGCCGCCTCGCAGGAAGCGTTCGACGTGGCCCTTCTTGGTCTCGTAGTCGTGTGGGTCGATCTTCAGGCGCAGCCGCATCTCCTTGATGACGGTAAGCGCCTGGTTCCGCCGAGCCTCGCGGGCCTTCTGGGCGGACTCGTACTTGAACTTCCCGTAGTCCATGAGCTTGGCGACCGGCGGACGTGCCATGGGCGCCACCTCGACGAGGTCGAGCTCGGAGTCCTGGGCCAGGCGCAGTGCCTCGCCGATCGACACGATGCCGACCTGCTCGCCCTCGGGACCGACCAGGCGGACCTCGGGGACGCGGATACGGTCGTTGATGCGGGGCTCGGTGATGGCCTCTCCTCTGCTGCTGCATGGGGAGGGCTCGCTCGGTCACCGGACGCCGACATGAGAGAGGCCCCACGAGCAGCTGCTCGCGGGGCCCACTCGCCGGGGTGCACCGGGCCCGGGGGCTCGTGCACGCCGCGGGCCCGGCCGGCGGCCGGGCTCGCGATCCGGGACCTGGTCGCCTCGACGACGCCAGGTGGGAGCGGGCTCCTCTTGGTCGAGCGGCCCGGGGCGGGGCCGCTCAGTGGTTCGCGCGCCTCGTGTAGCGGGGAGGCACGCCGATACTACAGCGTCGCGGCGGGCAGGTCATTCCCGTCTCGACCCCCTCCTGGGTCCCGGCCCCGTCCCGGGCACCGCCCCGAGCTTGCGAGGGGTGGGGAGGACGGGGGTCCTTCTACGAGTGGCGGGGGCAGGGGGTCCTTTTCAGTCGTCGTAGAGCAGCGGCTGGGGCGGCGGCTGCTGCGCGCGGCTGGCAGCCAGCAGCGCCCGCAACCCCTCGACGGCCTCGACCGCGCGGTCGCCGTCGGCGCCCTGGATGGCCAGGACGGCGAACTCGTCGTCGTTGGTGAGCTGCAGCGTCGCCCAGCGGAAGCGGCGGTCGAAGCGGATGGCCTGCACCGCTGTCCAGGGCACCTCGCGCTCGCCGGCCAGGTTGCGCACGCGGATCCCGCTGGCGTCGGCGTCCACCCGCGGCCGGCCCAGGGCGAGCAGGCCGGCGCCGAGCACCAGCCCCAGCCCGACCACGGCGACCTGGTCGGCGGTGGTGAAGGTGACCACGCCGGTGACGTTCTCCTGCAGCGTCACGCCCACGTAGGTGAGGACGGCGGCCACGAGGAGGGCTGCGGCGGCGCACAGCAGCCGCCACCGGCGGGGGACGGCGGAGACGGCGGGGGGCACGGCACCCATGGTCCCAGGCGCGGGCCGTCGCCGTCCCGCCCCCGGCCAGGCTGTGCGGCAACCGACCCCGGCACGACACATCCTCGCAACGCCGACGACGCACCATGGTCCTGCGCCGGGGTCCCGGCCGCCGTCGACGAGGGGGAACCGTGACCGATGTCCTGCCCGAGGCCCCGCCCGGGACCGAGGCACCGCTGCCCCTGGCCGGGTACACCGTCGCGGTGACCGCGGCCCGGCGCCGCGAGGAGCTCGGTGCGCTGCTGGCCCGCCGTGGCGCACGGGTCGTCTACGCACCGGCCATCCGCATCGTGCCGCTGGCCGACGACACCGAGCTGGTCGCCGCGACGCGGGAGGTCCTGGCGCAGCCGGTGGACCTGGTCGTCGCCACCACCGGCGTGGGCTTCCGCGGGTGGGTCGAGGCCGCCGACGCCTGGGACCTGCCGCTGGTCGAGCACCTGCGCGGGGCGCGGGTGCTCGCCCGCGGCCCCAAGGCGCGGGGCGCCATCCGCGGCGGCGGACTGGTCGACGCCTGGTCGCCGGCGTCGGAGTCCTCGGCCGAGGTGCTCGAGCACCTGCTGTCCGGGGCCGAGGGCCCGCTTCAGGGACGCCGCATCGCCGTCCAGTTGCACGGCGACCCGCTGCCGGAGTTCGTCGAGGCCCTGCGGGCCACCGGCGCCGAGGTGCTGACCGTTCCGGTCTACCGCTGGGTGCCGCCCGAGGACGTGGAGCCGGTGCGCCGGCTGGTGCACTCGGTGGTGGGCGGCGTGGTCGACGCGGTCACCTTCACCAGCGCCCCCGCCGCGGCGAGCCTGCTGACCGTCGCCGACGAGCTGGGCCGGCGCTCCGAGCTGGTCGCCGCGCTGACCAGCGGCGTGCTGCCGGTGGCCGTCGGCCCGGTGACCGCCGCGCCGTTGGAGGCTGCCGGCATCCCGTCGGTGCAGCCGGAGCGCGCCCGGCTGGGCGCCCTGGCCCGCGAGGTGGTCGCCCGGCTGCCCGAGCGCGACCCGGTGCTGCGGGTGGGTGGGCACGAGGTGCAGGTGCGCGGGTACGCCGTCCTGCTCGACGGCCGGCCGGTGGAGCTGGCGCGGGGTCCCATGGCGGTGCTGCGGGCGCTGGCCGCGGGCCCGGGTGCCGTGCTGTCCCGGGCGGAGCTGGTGCAGGTGCTGCCCGGTGGTGGGGACGGGCACGCGGTGGAGATGGTGGTGACCCGGCTGCGGGCCGCGCTCGGCCCCGGCGTTGTCGAGACCGTGGTCAAGCGGGGCTACCGGCTGGCGGTGTGAGCGGCCGGCGAGATCGGCGCTCTCGCCGAGGAGGGCAGGGGGTCAGACGCCGGCCATGCGGCCTGGGGCCGCAGGTACACCGCCCAGGTGACGGCGAGGCAGACCACGTAGAAGGCGATGAACACCAGGTAGGCCGAGTCGCCGGTGCCGGTGGTCTGGAACGACTGGCGGAAGGCCAGGTTGACCAGCACCCCGCCGAAGGCCCCGACCGCGCCGGCGATGCCGATGAGCGCGCCGGACACGCGCAGGGCGTGCCGGTCGGCGACGGCGGTGTCCTCGCCGGCAGCCACCCGATGCTGGGCCTGGCTGCGGAAGATCGCGGGGATCATCGTGTAGGTCGAGCCGTTCCCGACGCCGCTGAGCACGAACAGCGACACGAAGCCGACGACGAACAGCGGCAGCGACCCCACCTGGCTGGCGGTCCACACGATCGCGGCACCGACGGCCATCGCCGCGAAGTTCCAGAACGCGATGCGGGGGCCGCCGAAGCGGTCGGCCAGCGAGCCGCCGAGCGGCGGATCAGCGAGCCGAGCAGCGGGCCGAGCCAGGTCAGCGACGCCGGGGCCAGCGGCGTGCCGAAGTCGTCGGCGAACTGGTCCTGCAACACCTGGCCGAAGGCGAACCCGAACCCGATGAACGATCCGAAGGTGCCGATGTAGAGCAGCGACATGATCCAGGTGTGCGGCTCGCGGGTCGCCTCCCGCATGGCCCGCGGCTGGTTGCCCGCCGTCGTCAGGTTGTCCATGAGCAGGGCCGCGCCGACGGCGGCGACGACGATCAGCGGGATGTAGACGACGAGGACCAGCCGCGGGTGCTCCACCCCCGCGGTGGCCAGCACGAGCAGGCCCACCAGCTGGACGACGGGGACGCCGAGGTTGCCGCCACGGCGTTGAGACCGAGCGCCCAGCCCTTGAGCCGGTTCGGGTAGAAGGCGTTGATGTTGGCCATGGAGCTCGCGAAGTTGCCGCCGCCGACGCCGGCCAGGCAGCTGACGACCAGCAGCGTCGAGTAGTCGACGCCGGGCTCGAGGACGACGGCCGTGGCGATCGTCGGCACCAGCAGCAGCGCGGCGCTGACGATGGTCCAGTTGCGGCCGCCGAACGTGGCGACGGCGAAGGTGTAGGGCAGCCGGACGAAGGCGCCCAGCGCCGTCGGCAGTGTGGTCAGCAGGAACTTCCCGGCCGGGTCGATGTCGTACACCGCCTCGGGCAGGAACAGCACGAGCACCGACCACAGGCTTCAGATCGAGAAGCCGATGTGCTCGGAGAAGACGGAGAAGAACAGGTTGCGGCGGGCGACCTTCTTGCCGGTGGACTCCCAGAAGGCGGGGTCCTCGGGGCGCCAGTCGTCGATCCAGCGGCCGGGGCGCGTTGCGGCGGCGACCGGCGGCGTTTGCTGTCGGGTGGTGGGGGTGGGGGCGGCCATGGGCCGGAACGGTGACGCCGGGTCGTTCCCCCGCCGTTGCTGCGGGCAGAACCCGTGTTCCGTTGTGCCTACTGGCGCTGACCGCTGTGGTGAGGCCGCGTCCACCGGCGTGCGCACCGGCCCGGCGAGCGGAGAGGATCGGCGGCGTGACCGTGACCGAGGACCCTGCTGCTGCCGGCCGCGCGCTGTTCGAGGTCGGCGCCGCGGTCGCGGGCTCGATGAGCCGCAACGCCGCGGCGGTGGTCTACCCCGACGCGACCGGCCGCGCGGCGGTGCGGCTGGAGGACCGCCTGGCCCGCTGTCTGCGGGCGGCGGCCGACGAGGCGGCGGGGATCGTCGTCCCCCGGGAACGGGCGCGCGCCGGCGCCGTCCTCGCCTTCGCCGTCGAGCACGGCGTGGCCCTCGCCCGCGGCGGGCGCCCGGTGCGTACCGGCGGCTTCTTCACCCCGCGGGCCGGCGGCCGCTCGGCGGCCGACACGGTGACCGAGGCCGTGGTCGCCGCCGCCCGGAGCTCGCACGACGAGCGGCGGGTGCGCCACCTGGGCTACCTGCTGGCCGAGGTGGCCTCCTCCCCCGACCTGGACCCCGCGCTCGTCGACCGGGCCCTGATCCTTGCCGCGGGGCTCACCTGGCGGCAGCTGGTGCTGCTGGCCGGCGTCGGCCGCCGCGACCGGTCGCCGCTGCCGATGGACCCGCTGGCCGACGATCCGCGCGGCTGGGCGGCGTGGGGGGCCCGGG
>JALYNA010000466.1 GCA_030773455.1 Actinomycetota bacterium | reverse complement strand
GCCCCGACCCCCGGGTACCGCCGCGCGGCGCCCCGGAGCCCGGCCAGTTGCCTGGTGCCCAGCGCGGTGAGCCACGCCCCGGCGGCGACGAACAGGCCGGCCTTGACCGCGGCGTGGGCCACGAGCTGGGCGGTGCCACCGGCGGTCGCGCCGATCCCGGCCGCGAGGACGACGAAGCCGATCTGCGCGGCGGTGCTGGCTGCGAGCAGCTGCTTGAGGTCGGACTGCGCGACCGCAACGGCGCCGAGGACCAGTGCCGTGAGGGCGCCGGCCCACGCCGCCGCGGTCGCCGTCCAGCCGGTGGCCGCCAGCAGCGGCTGCAGGCGCAGCAGCAGGTAGCCACCGGCGGCGACCATGGTGGCGGAGTGCAGCAGGGCGCTGACCAGGCTCGGGCCGCGCATGGCGGCCGACAGCCACGCGGAGAAGGGCAGCTGCGCCGACTTGCCCAGTGCCGCGACCAGCACGCCCGCCGCGGCGACGTCCGCCCAGCCGCCCCGGGCGGCGCCGAGGTCGGCGAGCACCAGGCTCCCGGTGGCCGCCAGCGCAGCTCCCGCCGCGACGTAGAGGCCGAGGTCCCCGGCCCGGGTGGTCAGGAAGGCCCGCGTGCCGGCGGCGAGCGTGCCGCGCTCCTCCCACCGGAAGCCGATGAGGGCGTAGGAGGTCGCGCCCATCACCTCCCACGCCAGGAGCAGCGCCGGCAGCGTGGCCGCGGTGACGGTGGCGAGCATGGCGGCGACGAACAGCAGCAGGAATCCGGAGAACCGCGCCCGCGCCGCGCCGCCCGGCAGGTCCGCGACGGCGAAGACGGTGACCAGCAGCGCGACGCCCGCCACGAGGACTCCGAGGACGGCGGACAGCCCGTCGACGGCGAACCGCAGGTCCCCGCCCTCGACGACCCCGAGGAAGGGCACCGACAGCCGTGGACGCGTCACCGCCACGGTCGCGGCCAGGCCCACCGATCCGGCGGTGACGACCACCGCGAGCGGGCCGGCCACCCGGTCGGCCCGCCGGCCGGTGAGCAGCAGGCCCACACCGGCGACGGCCGGCAGCAGGAGCAGGACCGCGAGGACGCCGCTCATCCGCGCAGGTCCGTGGCCATGTCCACCATGTCGACCTGCCGGGCCCGGTAGATGCTGATGGTGACGGCGAACCCCATGGCCATCTCCACGGCCATGACCACCAGCGCGACGACGACGAGCACCTGGGCGTCGGGCAGCTCGGGAGCCAGGAAGTACCAGGCCGCTCCCCCGGCCAGCAGCACCCCGTTGAGGGCCAGCTCCAGGCCCATCATCACCATGACGATCGACTGCTGGGACAGCGCGCCGAACAGGCCCACCCCGACCAGGCCGGCGGCGACGGTCAGCACGATCTGCAGGACCAGTTCCGCGCTCACCGGGGCAGCCCTCCGGAAACGGGGTCGTCCGGGCGTGTCGCGGTCAGATCCGGTCCGAAGCGGTCGTACCTCCCGCGGGCGGTGGCCAGCACCGTGCCGGCGAGGATGGTCGCGAACAGCGCGATGCCGATCACCAGCATCACGAGCATGTGGCTGCCCATCAGCGCCTCACCGAGCTGCCGGGTGGGGTCAGGCGGTGGCTGTTCCTGCCGGACCGGCCAGTCGACGGTCCAGACGCCCACCGTGAGGACGACGAAGGCCACGGCGCCGACGACGGCCGAGCCCCTGGCGTTGTGCACCATGGTCATCGGCATGAGCCCGGCCGGGTTCATCATGAACATGACCATGAAGACGGCCATGACGGCCATCTCGATGGTCATCATCAGCGCCGTGACGACGCCCAGGTAGATCAGGTCGAAGACCAGCAGCACCCCGGCGACGGCGAGGAACGAGCCCAGCAGCGCGAACGTCGCGCGGGCCATCGAGTCGACGACGAAGACCGCGATCCCCGCGGCCACCGCCAGCAGCCCGAGGACCACGACCGCGGCGACTCCCCAGCCGGGCAGGTCGGTCAGCATGCCGCCCTCCTCATGCGTAGAACCCGGTCAGCACAAGCACCGCGACCACCAGCGCCTGCAGGAGCGTCACCGGGACGAGCACCACCCAGGCGACCTCCACCGTCCGATCCGGGCGCAGGACGGGGAACCGCCGGCCGGCCCAGACCAGCAGCGCGACGACGGCGAGGGTCTTGACCAGGTGCCACACCGGGCCCGGCAGCCACGGCCCCGACCCGCCGCCGAGGAACAGCGCCGCCGTCATCGCGGCGCTGGCCCCCAGGAAGACCGCCCGCCCGGCCTCGACCAGCAACCGGTCCACGCCCGACAGCTCCGAGGTGACCCCGCCGGCGACGTCCGTGCCGGCGGGGGCGGCGAAGGGTCCCCAGAACGCGAAGGCGGCGGCGCCGGCGAGGAACACGACGAAGGCCACGGGCATCGTCACCACGAACCACAGGCCCTCCTGCGCGGCCAGGACGTCCGTCGTCCGCAAGGAGCCGGCGGCCACGCCGACGGTGATGAGCGCGAACATCAGGGGCAGCTCGTAGGCGAGGCCCTGGGCCAGGAACCGGTAGCCGCCGGTCAGCGCGTGGACGGCGTTGGGCCCCCACCCGACCAGCCAGACCGCGGCCCACAGCAACGCCTCCATGGCGTTGAACCACACGAGGTCGGCAGTGCTCGACCACAGCGTGCGACTCCCGATCGGCACCACCGCCATCGACAGCAGCGCCAGCACCGGGACCGCGGCGCACCCCAGCCGCCACAGCAGCCGGTCCGGGGCCAGGGTCGACCGCCGCTGTTCGAGGAGCAGCCGGGTGCCGGCGCGGACCGGCTCGACCAGCGCTCCCACCGTGCCGCCGGAGAGCACGGCCCGGTCGGCGGCGGCCACCGCCAGGCCGAGACCCAGCCCCACGACGAGGACCGCGAGGACCGCGGGCAGCACCCCCCACGCGTCCGCCAGCGTCGGGCTGTCAGGCACGCGCGGTCTCCCCGTGCGTGACCGCTACGCCGGGGCGGGGGTCCAGGCTCGCCACGACGAGCCGCGCGGTGCCGATCTCGACGCCCTGGATCGAGCCGGGGAGGTCCTCCGGCGCGGGGCGCGCCGGGGGGAGCACCCGGCCCTCCGCCACGTCGCACCAGGTCCGGACCCGCTGGAGCACGGTGTCCCCCACCGCCCAGGCCAGCGTGCGCGAGCGGCGCACCCGCCGGGCCACGGTCGCCGCCGCCTGCCGCGCCGCGGACACCCGCCCGGCGTCTGCGGAGGTCAGCAGGTCCCGGGCCCGGCGGGCGTCCCGCGCGGCCGTCGCCCAGCCGGCCACCACGAGGAAGCGGGCCAGCCGGTCCAGGGCCGCCTGCTGCGGGTCGAGGTCGGGGACCGCGTCCGGAGCGGCCGGGGCGTCCAGCCAGGAGGTCGCGGCGCCGGTGAGGACGTCGCCCTGGAGCTGCGCCCGGAGCACCAGACCCGTCGGCCAGCCGGGGAGGACCGGCCCGAGCGACACCTCGAGGACGTCGAGCTCCAGGCCGTCGCGGTCCGGGCCCGTCTGCGCCATGGGCAGTCCGGCGACCTCGCCTCCGTGGTGCATGTGGTCCATGCCGCCGTGGTCCATGCCGCCGTGGTCCTCCCCGCCCGCTCCCAGGAGGTCCGCGGGGGTGGGACGGTCCGACTCCTCGGGCGAGGGCGCCTCCGCCAGGGCGCGCTGCCCGGCGTCCAGACCGCTGCGGACGTCGGCGACCTGTGGCACCTCGACCCGGCCCCGTGGCGCCGGCACCTGCGACCACAGCAGGTCCACGGCCCGCGCCAGCTCAGGACCGGGCACGCCCAGCACCACGAGCAGATCGGTCTCGGCCGGCGTCCGCGCCAGTGCCCAGCCCCGGCGGTCCACCTCGGCCTCGATCGCCCACCGCAACGGGTCCGTGCCCGGGGCGTCGACGAGCAGCACCCGGGGCCGGCCCAGCGCCCAGGCCCGCATCCGGCGGATCAGGTCCATCGCAGTGCGCCCTCCCGCCAGACGTAGGTGACCCCCACGAGCAGGACGAGGAGGAAGCCGAACATCTCCACGACCGCCGTCGGGCCCATCTGCGCCACGACGACGGCCCACGGGTACATGAAGACCATCTCCATGTCGAAGGCCAGGAAGAGGATCGTCACCGCGTACCACCGCGCGTGGTACCGGGAGACGGCGTGCTGCTGTGGCAGCATCCCGGACTCGAACGGCAGCACCTCGGCCGCGCGACGCCCGGGAGCCATCAGCCTCGACGCGCCGTAGAGCGCCACGACGAGCACCGCCGTCAGCGCCGCCAGGGACAGCATCGCGATCACCGCATCCTCCTCGTCCCGCCCACAGCCGGGCCGTCCACGCCGTCCCCTGCGGGACGGTGAGCCCGCGGCAGGTCTCGCCGAGGGGGGTGCACGTCCGGGTGCAGGTAGGCATGAGGATCTCCCTCTCCGTCGACGCGACCGGCCGACCCAGGTACCCCGGGGGGAGGACGTGGACCCGGCGCTCGACATGTCACTACTCAGCGGAACGAGCGCCCAGCCCTGTGCTCCGGACGGGTCGGGAGATCGGCCCCGGCGCCGGTGGTACGACCGAGGAATCGGAGGAGGTGGCGCTGCCGGCGAGCCGACGCCGGCGGCGCCTCGTGGAGAGGTGTCAGCCGCCGATCTCGGCCAGCAGCGTCTCCATCTCCTGGATCTCGGCGGTCTGCGAGTCGGCGATCTCCTGCGCCAGGGCGATGGCGTCGGGGTTGCTGCCCTCGGCGATCTCCGTCTCGGCCATCTCAACGGCGCCCCGGTGGTGCTCCGTCATCATCTCGAGGAACATGCGGTCGAACTCAGGGCCGGACGCGCCTTCCAGCGCGCCCATGTCCATCCCGGCCCCCATGTCCGTGGACCCGTGGCCACCCATGGACCCGTGGTCGGTCGACATGCCGCCGTCGGACTCCTCGGGAACCGGCTCCCCCCACTCCTCTAGCCAGCCGGTCATCGTGTCGATCTCGGGCTGCTGGGCGGCCTCGATGCGGCCGGCCAGGTCGAGGACCCGGGGGTCCTCGGCGCGGCCCTCGGCGAGCTCGGCCATGTCGACGGCGCTGCGGTGGTGCGGGATCATGCCCTGGACGAAGGTGACGTCGACGTCGTTGACGGCCGCCGCCTCACCTCCAGGGGTCTGGGAGCTACTGCTGCTGCTCTGCGCGCTGTTGGTGCCGGTCCCGGCGCTGGAGGTGTCGCTCCCGCCGGCACAGCCGGCCAGGACGAGGGTGCCGGCCACGAGGCCACCGGCCAGGCGGACGAGTCGGACGTCGGTGCGGGTCATCGTTGTCTCTCCTGGAGCTCGAAAGGGATGGAGGCGTGCGGGCATGGCCCCGGTCAGCGAGGAGCTGTCGGGGTCCTGGTCGCGCGGCCTACGTCCTGAGCACGCAGAGAGTGGCGAGATCGGGTGGGCGGAGCAGCCCGGGCCAGGACCGGGCGCGCCAGAGGGGCGCTGCGGTCAGGTCGCGCAGGATCGGGCGCAGCCTCCGGACGAGGACCAGTGCCCCGAGCAGCGCGAGGCCGGCGAGCAGCACCGCCAGACAGGCCGCCCAGACGTGTTCGGCAGCCGTGTGCGCCGGAACGCCGTGCTCGCGCGGCGCTCCGTCAGAGGTGGTGACCGGCTGGTGGTCGAGCGGCGCCGTGGGCCCGAGGAGGTCCGCGCCCGCGTGGGGGGCCGCCACGGCCGACGAGGCGTCCACCGCGGCGCTGCCGGCGGGGCTCGCGTGCGCCGCCATCGACGGGGGCCCGTGCATCAGGAAGACGGCAGCCAGCAGCACCAGCACCCACGTCCCCCGCGCCGGCACGGCCACCACCTCCCTGGACCCACGGTACGTCCGGCGCCGGCCCGGCGCTGCGTCCTCCCGGTGCGGTGGGCCCGTCGGTCAGTGCGCCCGCCCGGGTGCTGCGGCATGGGCAGCTGCCGGCTCCTGCACCCTCCGGCGGCCGAACCGGGTCAGCCCCCGGGGCTTGTACACCCCGAGCACCGTCGCGAACAACAGCAGCACCAGGGCCAGCCCTGCGTGTACCAGCGGCGAGGGGTTGCGGACCGCGTCCAGCCCGGCGGCGGGGTCCGCAGCCCGGGCCGCCATCGCCTGGAAGGTCCGCAGGTACACCAGCAGGACGGCGGTGCTGGCGACGGTGACGGCCAGCTTGACGACCACCCACTGGTGCCGGAACAGGCCCCACGGGGTACCGAGGGACTGGGCGATGCCCGTGAGCGTCGAGAGCACCGCCAGCGGCACCAGCACGAACCGCGCGGCGGGCTCCATGACGAGGTAGACGCCGCGGACCGTCGCGGCGTCTGCGCTGGTGAGGCCGATGGCGGCGAGCACCGCGAAGGTCACCACCGCGCCGACCCACCCCATGGATGCGGTGAGGTGCGCGGTGAGCGACAGCTTCCGGAAGCGCGGGGACATCCTCACGGGCGCGGACCTGCGGCTTCGTCAGGAACACCCGCTCCGGCGACGGCGAGCGGTCCTCCCGTCGGCCCGGCGGAGGACAGGTGCCGCCCGGGACCGTGTCCACCTCCAGCCAGCAGCAGCACCACGAGCAGCAGCACGGCCAGGAGGGCGATGACGGCGGTCACCGCCACCCAGCGGGGCCGCCGCCGATCCGCGTCCGCATCGTCGTCCGTGTGGGGATGCATCCTCGGCTCCTCCGCGTTCGGCCCGGGGCTCGGGCACCCGGCACATCTGAGACAGTATGCCGCTGATGAGACACTGTGTCGCAGGCCGGGCAGCTCGTATGATGCAGCGGTGCCGAGCCCGTGGACAGCCACCGTCGAGGGGCACCGTCGCGAGGTGCGCGACGCCGTCCTGGATGCCACGGCCGCCCTGGTCGAGCAGCACGGGCTGCGGGGGGTGACCATGTCCCGGGTCGCCGAGGCGGCCGGGATCGGCCGCGCGACGCTGTACCGGCACTTCCCCGACGTCGGGGCGGTCCTGCTCGCCTGGCACGAGCGGCAGGTCGAGACCCACGTGGCCGAACTGGCCGAGGTCCGGGCGCGGGCCGGCTCCGCGGCCGAGCGGCTGGCGGCCGTGCTGACCGGGTACGCGCACCGCTCGCGCGGGTCCCGCGGGCACGGCGACAGCGGACTGGCCGCGCTGCTGCACGGCGGGGGTGCGGTGGATCGGGCGACCGGCCGGCTGCGCGGCATGCTCCGCGAGATCATCGAGGAGGGCGCCCGGGCCGGCGACCTGCGGGACGACGTCCCCGCCGACGAGCTCGCCGGCTTCTGCCTGCATGCCCTGGCCGGAGCCGGCGGCCTCCCCTCCGAGGCCGCGGTCCAGCGGCTGGTGGGAGTAACCCTCGCCGGCCTGCGTCCGCAGGCGCCTGGGGCGTCCGGCGGCTGACCGGCGTCCGCACCGGGTAGGTGGACGACATGAGCGGCAAGTCGGCAGAGGACTACGCGGAGGACTACACCGAGCCCGAGCTGCGCGCCCGGCTCAAGGAGGAGATCAAGGCGGGGAACCGGGGCGGCCGGCCGGGGCAGTGGAGCGCCCGCAAGAGCCAGCTGCTGACGCACGAGTACGAGGCGGCCGGCGGCGGCTACCGGCACGAGGGCGAGCGGACGGCGTCCCAGCGCCACCTGGAGCAGTGGACCGAGCAGGACTGGCACACCCGGGACGGCGGCGCCGACGCCCGCGGCGAGGACGGCACCGCCCGGTACCTGCCGGACGCCGCCTGGGAGCTGCTCAGCGAGGAGGAGCAGGAGGCCACCGACCGGCGCAAGAAGCGCGGCGGCACCCAGCACGTGCCGAACACGGAGGCCGCCCGGCAGGCGCGGGAGGCGGCGGAGCTGATCGAGCTGTCCGCGCCCGAGGCGCGGGAGCGGGTCGCCGCGATGGACGACGCCGAGCTGCTCGACCGCGCCGGGGAGGCGGAGGAGCGGCTCGGGAAGGGGCGGACGACGGTGCTCCGCGCCATCGACCAGCGACGGGCGGCGCTCGACGAGCGGTCGTAGCCGTCGCCGGTCAGGCGAGGAGCGGCTGCACGTTCTCGGTCCACACGTCCCAGCCGACCCGGGCGATGAGTGCGGTGACCACCAGCAGGAAGGCGAACCGGATGAAGCGGCTCCCCCGGGCGGTGGCCGCCCGGGACCCCAGGTAGCCGCCGAGCATGTTGGCCGCACCGAGCAGGACGCCCAGTCCCCAGAAGACCGACCCGGAGGGCACGAAGAACAGCAGCGCCCCGAAGTTGGTGGCGACGTTGACGATCTTGGCCTTGGCGCTGGCGGAGAGGAAGTCGTAGCCGAGGAGGGAGACCATGGCGAACACCAGGAAGGACCCCGTCCCGGGGCCGAGGATGCCGTCGTAGAAGCCGATCACGGCTCCGACGGCGGCCGCGACGCCGTGGTGCCGCCGTCCCGTGTGGCGCAGCGCGGTCACCTCCCCCAGCGTCGGCCTGAGCACCGTGAACACCG
The DNA here is from genome assembly GCA_030773455.1 of Actinomycetota bacterium. GTDB lineage: Bacteria > Actinomycetota > Actinomycetes > Mycobacteriales > Geodermatophilaceae > Geodermatophilus. Next base: position 8,316 of record JALYNA010000466.1, on the reverse strand, counting down.
CGATCGCGATCAGCGCCACGACGATGACGGGCTTGAAGACGGCCGCCGGCAGCAGCGAGGCGATCGAGGCTCCGGCGAAGCTGCTGACCAGTGCCACGGCGGCCATGGGGACGGCGGTCCGCAGGTCGGGTCGGGCCCGGCGGTAGTACGTCACGGCGCTGGTCGTGGTGCCGAAGATCGAGCTCAGCTTGTTCGCGGCCAGGGCCTGGACGGGGGTGAGCCCGGGCACGAGGAGCAGCGCGGGCAGCTGCAGGAGGCCGCCCCCACCGACCACGGCGTCGATCCAGCCGGCGGCGAGCGCGGCGACCAGCACGAGCGAGAGGACCGTGGGCGTCAGCCCGTCCGGCAGGACCTCGACCGCGAGGACGTCGGTCATCCGCGCTGCGACACCGCCCCGAGCGGACGCCGTCCCGCGTGGCGAGGCGGGGTGCTCACGCGCCGGGCTCCCGGCCGCGTCGCGACGTCGCAGCCAGTGGGGACCGTCCCGGTGCACACACTCCGGATCATCCCAGGAGCGCGCAGCGGCGAGTCCGGACCCGGGAGGTGCAGAGCTCCGTCAGCGCCGTGCGGGGATGATCACCGGCGTGACGCCCGAAGGACTCCACGACCGCCAGATGCGGGGCCGGTGGATCAGTGCCGGCTCGGCCGAGCGCAACCTCGGACTCCTGCGTCGCGGGGAACTGGCGCAGCTGCGGAAGGTCGGGACGGTCCGATACGTCGACGCCGGCACCGTCGTCGCCGCCTCGGGCTCACGCGTGACCCAGGTGCAGGTGGTCAGCAGCGGCGAGCTGGAGCTGCGGGCCCGCCTGGAAGGCGGCCGGACGACCATGGCGGTGGTGCGTACCGGGGGCATCATTGCCGACATCCCGCTGCTGCTCGACGCACCGATGCCCTTCGACGCCATCGCCAGCCGGGAGACCGAGCTGATCACGCTGTCCCGTCAGCGGTGGACCGAGCTGCTCACCGGCTCCCCGGACCTGGCTCTCCGCTGGATGTCGTCGATCGCCCGCCGGCTCGACGACGACCGCCGGCGACTGGTCGTGGTGACGTCCAAGCCGCTCATCGGTCAGGTGGCGTACCTGCTGCTGGACCTGGCGGAGACCGGTCCCGACGGGCAACCGGTGGTCGAGTTGAGCCACACCACGATCGCGCACCTGCTGGGCGCCCGGCGGCAGTCGGTCACCCGGGTCGTCGGCGAGCTCAAGCGGCGTGGCCTGGTGCAGACCCGGTACGGACACACGGTCATCCGCGACTCCGCCGGCCTGCGCGAGGTGATGGGCAGCGAGCCCCTCCCCTAGCGATTCGCGGGCTCGCGAGCGACGCCGGCGTCCCGAGATCGTCACCGAGGTGACAGAGCGGGCACAGCGGCCGGCCTCGGCGCGCTGTGCCCGGCAGCGGCGCTGCGCCGCCGAGACCGACCACTCACCGACTCCGAACGAGAGGTACGCAGATGACCCGCATCCCCGTCCACAGCGTCGACTCCGCCCCCGAGGGCAGCCGGGACACGCTCAAGGCGCTGGAGGCGAAGTTCGGCAAGGTCCTCAACATCCACGGCGCGATGGCGCACTCCCCCGCCGTCCTGGGCACCTACGCCGCCGTCCAGCGTGCCCTGCAGGACACCGGCACCTTCGACGCCCGGACCCGCGAGGCCATCGCGCTCGCCGTGGCCAACGTCGACGACTGCTCCTACTGCCAGGCCGCGCACACCGCCGGCGGCAAGGCGGCGGGTCTGAGCCAGCAGGAGATGATCGACATCCGCCGCGGGCAGGTGGCCGAGCCCAAGCTGGGCGCACTGGTGACGCTCGTCCGGGAGCAGGCCGGCACCGTCGGCCACGTCCAGGACAGCACGTGGCAGGCGGCACTCGACGCCGGCTGGACCGACGTCGAGCTCACCGAGACGTCGGCGCACGTGGCGCTGAACCTGTTCACGAACTACTTCAACCACCTGGTACAGACCGACCCGGACCTGCCGGCCGCCCCGTCCCTCTGACCGGGATGCCCCCGTCGAGGGGACCGGGCGCAGCAGCGCCCGGTCCCCCTGGCCGTCGATCCAGAAGGACCCAATGACAGCCGAGCGGAACGGACCCTCCCGACGATCGTGTCGGACGACGGGGCGGTGCGGGCCGGCCCCCGCCTCGCCTGGGTCTCGGCCCAGTCGAGCGCCTAGCAGATCGCGGCACCACCGTTGACGACCACGGCTGTGGCGAGCCCGGGCATTGCTCCGAGGGGTTGTGCGAGCCTTACCCACAGGGACCCCGGGGCCGAGTCGGGCTTTCGGCCGGCATGTGCAGCCGGAGCTGCAGGTGTTCTGCTGCGGGTCGGGGCGGTGGCCCGGCATGCTGGCCGCGTGACAGCTCTGCCGCACGGGAGGCCGTGCGGGCAGCGTGCGCTGGCGGCCGCCGCCGCGTTGGGTCCCTTCTTCCGTGTCGACGAGCGACCCGGGCAGGGGTGGACGTCCTGGGCCGCCTTGATCGCCGATGGTCGGGCGCTCGGCCGGCGGGCCGCCGAGGTCCGCACCCTGCTCGCCGCCGGACCGGGGCGCCCGGACGTCGAGCCGGCGGTGGTTGCCTCGATCACCCACCTCGGGCTCGTGGCCCGCCTGTTGTCTCCTCTGCTGGGCGCGGCACTGGTCGGCGGCGTCCTTCCCGTGACGCCGGTCGAGTACGTACACGTCGGTCTTGCCGGCGCCAACCCGCTCCCGCTGGCGCTCCTGCCCGTTTCGACCGCCGCGGCCGACAGCCCGGAGCGGTTCGCCACGGCACTGGATCGCTTCTGGCTGATCACCGCGGTCCAGCCACTCACCCTCGCCGTTCGCGCCTCCACTCCTGTCTCCCGGCAGGTGCTCGAGGGCAACGTGAGCTCCGCAGTAGCCGGGGCACTGCGGATGGCCGCGACCGCCCGTCCCGAGCTGGCCAGGCAAGCCGACGCCGTGCTGGACGAGCTGCTGTGCTCGGGGCCGCTGGCCGGTGCGGGGCGCCGCCGGGACGACGGCTCGTTCGTGCGGCGCTCCTGCTGCCTGTTCTACCGGCTGCCCGGGGCGGGGACCTGCGGGGACTGCGTCCTCGGCGAACGCGGCTGATCGGCCTTGCTGCCCCGGCGCCTGTGCCGGTGTAGCGTTCCCCGCGCCGCAGTGTCAGGGAAGCCGGTGCGATACCGGCACGGTCCTCGCCACTGTGACCGGGGAGCGAACCCCACGACACCACTGGTCGCCCTGCCGGCGACCGGGAAGGTCGGGGCGAGCGGTGATCCGGGAGTCAGGAGACCGGCTGCGGCACGCACCACGGCATTCCACGAGGCATGGAAGAAAGGGTTCCCCCGCATGACCTCCGTTCCGCACGTCCAGCCGTCCACGTCCCGCATCCGGATCGCAGTACCTGCCTGGGCCTGGGCCCTGGCACTGCTCGCACTCTTCTCGCTGTACCTGGTCGCGCAGGACAACGGCGTGGTCCTCGCCCAGTTGGGCGAGACCGCGCACGAGTTCTTCCACGACGCCCGGCACTCGCTGGGCATGCCCTGCCACTGAGGACGGACGGTGTGACCGAGACCGTCGACCGTCCCGCCCTGCAGCAGCCACTCCGGTTCGGGCAGCTGTTCAGCCGCCTGGTTCTGGCCGGGGTCATCGCCGGCACACTGGCCGGCGTCTTCTCGCTGCTCGTCACCGAGCGTGCGATCGCGCCGGCCCTGGAACTCGAGGAAGCCCGCGCGGCCGCTGAGAGCGGCGGCCACGAGCACGCCGAGGAGCTGTTCAGCCGCGGCGAGCAACTCCTCGGCGGCTTCCTGGGCACCCTCGTCGCCGGCGTCGTGCTCGCCGTCGTCTTCGCGGCCGTCTACGCGCTGGTCCGTCACCACCTGCCCGGCCGCAGCGACCTCGCCCGCGTCGCGCTGCTCGCCGGGATCGGTTTCGGGATCTTCGCGCTGCTGCCGGCCGTGAAGATGCCCGCCAACCCGCCGGCCGTGGGTGACCCAGCAACCGTCGGCACACGGACGGCGATCTACGGCGCCGTCCTCCTGTGCGGAATCGTCTCGGCGATGCTGGTGTCCGCGCTGGTGAGCTTCCTGCGCAGCAGGAACGTGGGGACGGCGGCAACGGCGACGGCCGCCGTGGCGACGACGGCCGTGCTCCTGGCCCTCGTCCTCGTCCTCGTGCCCGACAACCCCGACACCATCGCTGCCGACGTTCCGGCGACCGTCGTCTGGAACTTCCGCCTCGCCTCACTGGGTCAACTTGCCGTGCTGTGGATCACCCTGGGCCTGGGCGGAGGCTGGTTGCTCGACCGCCTCACCGGTGCTCCCGTCGCCGGGAAGTGAGCCACTAGACCAGTAACCGCACCTACTCCACCTGCCACCGGGCCGCCGGATCGGCCGGATCAGGGTCGGAGCCGTCCTCGGCAGCGAGGGCGCGCAGGCTCTCGTACTCCTCGGAGCAGGCCGGGCAGCCCTGCAGGTGCGCCCGCATGCCGGGCACGGCCGGCTCCGCGTCGGCGCCCGAGAGCTCGAGCTCGACGTAGCGGTCGAGTTCGTCGAAGCAGACCTCGCAGGTCACCTCTGGCCGGCCAGGGCCGAGCAGGCGGTGCAGTACCGGGGAGAGCTGTCGGTCGTTCATTCCGCCTCCTCGTGGGGAACGGTGGTCGCGGGGCCGAGCCCTCGGTCGGCCAGGTGGGCGCGCAGCTTGCGGCGGGCGTCGTGCAGCGTCTTGTACAGCGCGCCGCGGGTGGTGCCGAGCCGGTCGGCGAGGACGTCGATGGGCACGCCGTTGAGGGTCAGTGCGACGAGGACGCGGCGCTGGTGCGGGGTGAGTGCCGTGTCGATCCCCTCGCCCACGGCTCTCACGAGTTCGGCGTGCTCCGCCTCCTGCTGCGGGCCCCTTCCGCCGTCCGGCACGACGGCCCATGTTTCCGGCTCGAGGGACACCTCCCGGTCCCGCCAGGCCCGTCGGCGCAGCTTGACGGAGGTCTCGTAGATGGCGAACTTGTAGGCCCAGGTGGTGAAGCGGCTGGCGCCGCGGAAGGAGTCCAGCCGGTCGAGGACGGCGACGAGGGCGTCGTCGGCGGCCTGCACGGCCAGGTCGTCGAGTTCCTGGGTCCCGACGGCCAGATGGGACCTGCGGCGGGCGGCCTCGAACCGGGAGGCGCGCAGCAGCAGTCCGTGCAGCCGTGCGATCGCCGCCTCGCGTTGCTCACCGGAGGCGCGCAGGGGGGAGAGCCATTCCGCCGAGTCGTCGGCGGGAGGCACGCGTTCCCGTGGCGCCGCGGAGCCCGCCGTCGTCGGGTCCTGCACGGCTCCGCAGTGGCCTGGCCGGGTCACCGGCGGCTCCCTTCAGTCTCCACGGGAGCCAGGATGCGAGCGGCCAGTGCCGGTGGGCAGCCCCGCTCCACGAGCTGGAGCAGCGCATGCAGATCCAGCCGCGCCTCGGCGGCGAGCGCACCGGCCAGAGCATCGGGGAGCCCGGCGCTGACCAGCTGGCGTCGCCGCCATGCGACCACCTCCTCGCCCCGTCGATCGCCCTGGGGTCCTGAACCGCGCCCGTACATACCTGGTGAGTGTCGGCCCGGCGTCCGGCTCTTACCCCTGGCTGCCCGCGGTCTCGCTCCGGGCGGGATTGTCCGGGGAAGTCGTCGGGTCGGAGGTAAGAACCCGCCCATCGCCGTCACCAACGAAGCAAGCACGCCGGAGAACCGGCGGATCGACGGCGGGAGACACATCGATGACCACCCCCGACAGCGTGATCATCGTGGGGGCCGGGCTGGCCGGCACGAGCGCCGCTCAGACCCTGCGCGAGGAGGGGTTCGAGGGACGGATCGTGCTACTCGGCGACGAACCGGAGGTGCCCTACGACCGCCCGCCTCTCTCGAAGGGCTACCTGACCGGGAAGGCACCCCGTAGCCAGGTCCATCTGCACGAGGTGACCTTCTACACCGACCACGACATCGAGCTGCGGACCGGGACACGCGTCGTCGACCTGGACCTGCCCTCGTCGCAGGCGGTTCTGGAGACGGGCGAACGGCTGTCCTTCGACCGGTTGCTGCTGGCCACCGGGGCATCCCCTCGGCGCCTGCAGGTCCCCGGGGCCGACCTCGGCGGCATCCGCCACCTCCGCACCCTCGCCGATGCCGACGCGCTGCGGGACCGCCTGCGGCCGGGCCGTCGGCTCGTCGTCGTGGGGGCGGGCTGGATCGGCGCGGAGATCGCCGCAGCCGCCCGCCAGCTCGGTGTGGAGGTGACGGTGGTCGACCCGGCGCTGGTACCGCTGGCGCGCGTGCTCGGTCCCGAGGTCGGGGAGTTCTACCGCCGTCTGCACGCCGCCCACGGGGTGCATCTCCTGCTGGGGACGGGGATCGCGGCCTTCGAGGGAGCCGGCGAGGTGAAAGGGGTGCTCACCTCCGACGGGCAGCGCATCGCCGCCGACCTGGTCGTCGTCGGCATCGGCGTACAGCCGCGCACCGGGCTCGCCGAGCGAGCCGGCCTGAGCGTCGACGACGGCGTCGTGGTCGACGAGCTGCTGTGCACCAGTCACCCCAGGGTCTACGCCGCAGGTGACATCGCCCGCCTCAGCCACCCCTTCTACGGCGAGCCGGTGCGCGTGGAGCACTGGGCCACCGCCCGCGACCACGGGGCAGCCGCTGCTCGCAGCATGCTCGGCCGCGGAGCCCCCGTCGACACGCTGCCGTACTTCTTCTTCGACCAGTACGACGCCGGCATGGAGTACCGCGGGCGCGCCCTCGACTGGGACCGGGTCGTGTTCCGCGGCGAGCCGGACAGCGGGCAGTTCCTCGCCTTCTGGCTGCGAGACGGCCGGGTCCTGGCGGGGATGAACGTCAACGTCGGGGACGTCGGCGACGAGGTCGACCGCCTCATCCGGTCCGGCAGCCGCGTCGACCCCGACCGGCTGGCCGACCCCGCCGTACCACTGGCACAGCTGTCCGCGCAGCCGGTAGCGGACGGCGTCCCGGCCGGTTCCGGTGGGCTCGGCCGGTTCCTCGCGGGCCGGATGAACTACGTGCGTCAGTTCGTCGTCGACCGGTTCACCCCCGCCGACGCGATCCCTGTGGAGCAGCTCGCCCCCGGCGAGGGCCGCGTGCTGGACATCGCGGGAGAGAAGGTCGCCGTCTAAAGGACCCGGACGGCGGCCTGCACGGGGTGTCACCGGTGTGCACGCACGCCCGGTGCCTCGTGCAGTGGAACGCCGCCGACACCGCCTGGGACTGCCCCTGCCACGGCGCCCGCTTCGACCCCGCCGGGCAGGTCCTCCGGGGACCGGCCAAGAGGAACCTCGAACCCCGCTCGATTCCGGCCACCGGCCGGCACGGGACCCACCGCGCCGGCACGTCCTGAACCATCCGGACCCGATCCGGGCGTCCCGTCACCCATCGCTCGACTCAGGAGAACATCTCATGAAGAACCGCCACCCCGTCCAGGTCGTCGCCCTGCTCGCCGGCGCCGCCTTCCTGCTCGTCGGCATCCTCGGCTTCGTGCCGGGGATCACCTCCGGCTTCGCCGACCTGTCCTTCGCCGGGCGCTTCTCCGAGGCCCACCTGCTCGGGCTGTTCCAGGTCAGCGTCCTGCACAACCTTGTGCACCTGCTCTTCGGCGTCGTCGGGCTCGCTGCCGCCCGCACCGCCGCCGCCGCCCGCGGGTTCCTGGTCGGGGTGGGCGCCGTGTACCTGGTCCTCACGGTGTACGGCTTCCTCGTCGGCCACGACAGCCCGGCCAACTTCGTGCCCGTCAACGTGGCCGACAACGTGCTCCACCTCGGCCTGGGGCTGGGCATGCTCGCCGCCGGGCTGGTCCTGGGCAAGAGCGCTGCCGCACGGCACATCCCGGCCGGCCGGTGACCACCTCGGCACCGGCCCCGGCCTGGTCGCACGGATCCAGTGCGGCGGTGTCCGTCACCTGGGAGGAGGGGGCGGAGCAGCACCACTCGCAGCCCCCGGCGGTCGCCGGCCAGGCCCGGGTGGACCTGCCGGCAGCGACCCGGGCGGTGGCCGACCTCCTCCTGGCACTCGGCCAGGATCCGGCCGCCGACCACCTGCTCGACACGCCGCGACGGGTGGCGGCTGCCTACGCCGAGCTGCTGACCCCCGCGCCGTTCCACATGACGGCCTTTCCCAACGGCGAGGGCTACGACGAGATGGTGTTGGCCCGGGACATCCTGTTCACCTCCCTCTGCGAGCACCACCTGCTGCTCTTCTCCGGCCGCGCCTCGGTGGCCTACCTGCCCGGCGAGCGGATCGTCGGGCTGTCCAAGCTGGCCCGGGTGGTGGAGATGTTCGCCCGGCGGCTGCAGGTCCAGGAACGCCTCACCGCCCAGGTCGCCGA
>JALYNA010000465.1 GCA_030773455.1 Actinomycetota bacterium | reverse complement strand
CAACGGGACCGCGGCGGCCGAGCCACGGTCGGCCTCGGCCTGCCGGGCGACCGAACGCCGGCGATCCCTGCGACGAGCCGCGGACCCCGGCCACAGCAGCAGCGCCGCGGCGAGGAGCAGCAGCCCGCCGGTCACCCGCGTTCCGCCGACAGCAGGTCGGCCAGCCGCGGCGCACCCGGACAGGGGCCGCCGTCGGCCCGCCAGCCGGGTTCCACGATGACGAGGTCCCCCGCACGGCGCACCACGCCGATCTCCTCGACCCGCCGACCGGACGGGGACCGCCGCAGGTGCACCACCACGGACAGCGCTGCGGCCGCCTGGCTGTGCATGGCGAGCCGGTCCAGGCCGGCGGTCACGCCGAGTGCCTCGAGCCGCGCGGGGACCTCGGCCGGTCGGTTGGCGTGCAGGGTGCCGCACCCGCCGTCGTGCCGGTGTTGAGCGCGGTGAGCAGGCGCAATGGCCTTGATAATATACGGGCATGGCTCAGCCCCCACGTCGGCCGCGCGCCGCGGTGTACTGCCGGATCTCCGATGACCGGGAGGGTGAGCGCCTGGGCGTGGAACGGCAGCGCGAGGACTGTTTGGCGCGTGCGCAGCGGGAGGGCTGGGAGGTGGCAGGCGTGTTCACCGACAACGACGTCGGTGCCAGCACGCGCAGCCGTAAGCCGCGCCCGGCGTATCGGCAGGTGATCAAGGCGGCGGAGAACGGCGAGGTCGACGCCATTCTCAGCTACTCCAACTCCCGGCTGACGCGGCGCCCGCTGGAGCTGGAGCACTTGATCAATCTGCACAACCGCACCGGCGTGCTGCTGCGCACGATCGTCTCCGGTGACGCCAACCTGTCCACCGCCGATGGCCGGGCGGTGGCCCGCACCATCGCGGCCTGGGATGCCGCCGAGGCCGAGCGGATCGGCGAGCGGGTCGCCCGAGCGGCCAGGCAACGCCGAGAACAGGGGCTGCGCCACGGTGGATTTCCGCCCTACGGCTACCTCAACGCGCCCGAGGGCCGGCTGGCCATTCATCCCGATCGGGCGGCCATCGTGCGCGAAGCGGCCGGGCGCATCCTCGGCGGCGAGAGCCTCTATGGAGTGTGGACCGACCTCAACCGGCGGGGAGTCGTCACCGCGCCCAGTCCGCGGGCTCCGCAGGGGGCGCGCTGGCAGGCGCAAACTCTCAAGCGGGTGCTCACCGCGCCGGCCACCATCGGCTGCGTGCAGTCCGATACCGGGGAGCTGCGCGAGGTGGCCAAGCCGATCCTCGACCGAAAGTTATGGGAGCGCCTTCGGGAGGTCTTGTACGACGATCGACGCTTCGACCAGATCCGCAAGCCCGACTGGTCCAACCGGCGGAAGTACGCGCTGTCGGGCTTGCTGACGTGCTCGCTGTGCGGCCACTGGCTGTCGGGGTCTACCCGCGGGCCCTCCCAGACAAAGAGTGGCCGAACGCGGCCGAAGGTGCAGACCTTCGCGTGCCAGCCCGCCAACGGGGGGTGCGGCAGGCTGCGGATTGACTACGCACCTGTCGAAGACTGGGTGCTCGGCCAGGTGTTCGCCCGGCTGGATGTCCCCAGCCTCCGGGATGCCCTGTCGGCTGGTGCCTCGCCGGTCGACGACGAGTTGCGCCAGCAAATTCGGGAGGACGAGCGGCTGCTAGAGCGCCTGGATGACGACTACGCCGACGGGGTGCTCGACCGCCCGCGATACCTGCGCCAGGTCGACCGGGTGCAGCAGCGGCTCGACGGGCTGCGCCGCGAGCTGGCAGCGCTGCAGCGCGAGGTGTTCGTCATCGACAGCGGCGGGCGTCGTCTGCGGGATGTCTGGGACGAGCACGACGCCACGTGGAAGCGGACCCTGCTGGGGCACGTCATCGAGAAGGTGGTCGTGGAGCCACATCCTGCCGGGACGACCACTCACCTGAGCCGAAGGCGCGGGGAAGACGGCGTCTCGTATGAATTGCGCCGGAGAGCGCACCGAGAGGCACTATTAGCTCAGAGAGTGCACGCGCACTGGAAGCACTGACGCGCACACATGAAGGCGCGAGAACGCGTATAGTCGTGTCAGCGCACAACCGGCATCGAGGTTGAGGAGTCTCCTCCCCACCGGGCGCGAGGAATGGGAACGAAGGGCCACGCAGAGTGGCGCGGGACTATTCGCACCCGCCCCCGCTCCTCGCTGCGCACGGCTCAGGAATTCCGTTCCTGTCCGTAGGGTGCTCTCTCCCGGGAGGGCAATTGGCCAGCCGCCCGAAGCTCAGCCATAGGAAGCAGCCTGCCTACTTCCTAATAAAGTCGCAGGGGCGCGGAATCGCGCCGACTGCTCAAGTCATCGCCGTTCCCTACCTCCAGCTAAGAGCTGCTCTGTACGGGACCGCGCGACCGTCTCAGGCGGTGCGTGAGCGTCTACCCGGGCTGCTCGGCTACCCGCTGGCGGAGTTGTTCGAGCCGGGCTCTCTCCGGCCGTCGCGCGGCTCGGAGACGTGCGACTGCGACAGCTGCTCGCTACGGCGCATTCGGGTGGCCCGGCCATGAGCGCGCTGGACGACCTCTCCCCCATCGCTCGGCAGGCGCTGATCGACTCCTGCGCGGAGTCCGGCGTGCCGATTCAGTTGACCGACGCGGTGACTGTGGCACGAGTAGCGGCGCTGCTGCGATCGGAAAGCAGGCCAAGTAGCAGCGAGGCGGCCTCGCCTGGCCGCCATGGCGGCCTCGATCGGGTAACCCGTCCTGCTTGGGGTGGCCACAGGTGACCGGGATGCCGACGACCAGGCGATCAGGCTGCCCGGACTTCCTGTTTGATGGGCAACGGCGAGAGCTGTTGTCCGGCTCCGCGATCGACGCCGACGTTATCGCAGCGCGGGGTTACCGGTCAGTGGGACGCCCGACCCCGGGCGATGATGAGCCGCGTCGCCTACTTGCCCGGCTGAACATCCCCAGTTGGGCGTATCGAGAAGACAGCGACTTCCCCGGTCTCCTGATTCCGCTCTATGGGCCCACGGGGCAACTTGTCGGCCACCAATGGAAGCCGCGCCGTCCGGTGCGCAACCGGGACGGCAAGGGGATGAAGTACGCCTCGCCGAAGGGCTCACCGAATCGGCTGGACGTGCACCCGCGGAACGTCCGGTACATGCCCGACCCCACCGTCGAGCTATGGGTTACTGAGGGGATCAAGAAGGCCGACGCGCTCACCTCTCGGGGCCTGTGCGCCCTGGCGATCACCGGCGTCTTCAACTGGCGCAGCCAGCACGGCACCCTCGGCGAATGGGAGGACGTGCAGCTGCGCGGCCGACGAGTGGTGGTCTGCTTCGACGCCGATACCCGGCTCAACCGCAACGTGGCCCGGGCGATGGCGCGGTTCGGCCGATGGCTGCGCTCCCGTGGTGCGACGGTCGAGTATCTGGTCGTCCCATCGCACGTCGGGGACAGCTTGGTCAAGGGCGTGGACGACTTCCTCGCCGCCGGGGGGAGCGTCGACCAGCTGCGCGCCGCGATGAAGGCGACGCCGCCCGACCTTGACTCCATCAATGACGCCTTCACCGACTCTCGGATGGCTGAGACCATCGCCGACGACGTGCTCGCCGGCCACTTCATCTGGTTGGCGGGGCTGGGTTGGCTGTCCTGGGACGGCCGCGTGTGGGCTAGCTGCAGTGAGGCCACTGTTGGAGAGGCTCTTCGGCAGTACGTCCTCGAGCGCTTCGCTGAGGAGTCGCAGAAGCTTGCTGCCGGACACGGTGACAAGGACACCGTGAAGGGTTGGCTGGCCATGCAGTCGGTCGGCCGTCAGCGGTCGGCGCTCTCGCTGGCCCGGGGCATCATCGAGCGCCAGGTCGCCGAGCTAGACCGCCACCCGGACCTGCTCAACACGCCGTCGGGGGTGGTCGACCTGCGCACGGCCGAGCTGCTCGATCACGACCCGGAGCTGCTCATGACCAAGATCGCCGGAGCGGAGTACCGGCCGGGGGCGATTCATCCGGACTGGGCCAAGGCGCTGGAGGCGGTCCCCGCCGACGTGCGGAACTGGCTCCAGCTTCGGCTGGGGCAGGCGATCACCGGGCATATGACCCCCGATGACGTGCTTCTCGTCTTTCAGGGTGGCGGGGAGAACGGGAAGTCCACCATGGTCGAGGCAACCGCTCGCGCGGCCGGCGGTTACTACCTGCTGGCCTCCCACCGGCTGTTGACCGCCAGCCTCGACCAGCATCCGACCGAGTTGATGGACCTGCAGGGTGTCCGCTACGTGGTAGCAGAGGAGACGCCGGAGGCCCGCCGGCTGTCGGTGGTTCGGCTCAAGCAGACGGTCGGCACGCCGCAGATCACCGCTCGGCGCATCGCCAAAGATCCGGTGACCTTCGACGCGACCCACTCGATGTTCTTGTCGACCAACTACCGGCCCCAGGTTGGGGAGACCGACCATGGGACGTGGCGGCGGTTGCTGCTGGTCCGCTTCCCGTACACGTTCCGGAAGCCGCACGAGTCGCTGACCGGACCGGACGACCGGCGGGGCGACCCGGGGCTGCGGCAGCGGGTCAAGGACGATCCCGCCGTGAGCGCGGCGGTGCTCGCCTGGATGGTCGAGGGCGCTCGCCGGTGGTACGAGCATGCTGATCGCGGCGAGTTGCCCGAGCCGCCGGCGAGGGTCGTCGCCGACACCCGCGCCTGGCGCAGCGAGTCCGACCAGGTGCTCGCCTACGTCACCGATCGGCTCCGGTTCGACCCGCAGCGGCACGTCGCCGCCACCGACCTGCGGCTGGACTTCAACGGGTGGCTGGCCGACCGCGGCCACCGGGAGTGGTCGGACCGGACCCTGGCGTCCCGACTGGAGGGCCACGACGAGCTGACCCGGTGCGGCGTGGCGAAGAAGCGACTTCGATGCTGCCCGCAGACGGCGGGCGGGCTGTCCCGGCCCGAGCGGATGTTCCTCTCGGACCAGTTGCCGTCGCAGTACACCGCGTACATCGGCCTGCGGTTCGCCGCGGCCACCGAACTCGATGTTGACCAGAAAGAACCTGCCTTCGACGACGGGGGTGTGCAGGCAACTTCCTCCGCGTAGAGGAACGACGACTCTTTGGACCGTCGGAAGGTGCCTGCACACCGTGCACAGCAAACCTCCGCCGAGTCGAGTGGCGGGCCGGTCTCCGGCGGGCGTCGACACCCGCGACCTCGAGGGGACCCGACGTCGTCGGGACCACCGCCCCCAGCCCCCGACTGCTGCTGTCGCTGCGGCAAGCCACTGCCGACCCGCCTCGTCGAGCTCGGCCAGACCGAGCACGTCGAGTGTCCGACAGAGCCCGCGTGGACTGCGCCCTCACCCAGACTCTTGTCCCCGGGAGCGGCCACCGAGCGCTTCGCGACGTCTGGAGCAACGGAACGCTGCTCGGTGGCGCGATCGACGACCGTCATTCAGCCGCATCCGCGATGACCGCCAACCTCCGTCGACGCGGCAGTAACGATTAAACAGTTGAGGCTTCGGAAAAGTTCCGAGAACCGCTTCCAATGGAGCGGCGGCGAGGGCGCTCAAAACGAAAGCGTTGCATAGTAGCTACGGAGAGCGACTGTCAACTAATACAATGTTGCTTGCACACTTGTTCGCGGCTGTATAGGGTTTGCACTGCTTGGCTGGGCCACCGTCAGACACTCGCCTGGCATAGCGGTCTCCGCCTCCATAGAGCAATTAACAGTCCCGCCATGCGCATCCAACTCGCCATGGATGACCACGCGACAGAACGAAGGAGAAGGCCATGCCCGACATCAGGATCATCCAGCTCAATTCAGCACCGGAGGGTCTGTGGCAGCTCTACGCCATAGACGATGGCGCGGACGGGGATGCAGTCGTTTTCCTCTCCCGGGTCGTCGCCATGGCCCTGGTCCAGGACGTGGATGACCAAGGGAATGAGGTCGAGCAGCGGGTCGCGCCGATCCACGTCGGCGCCATGACAGACCCCACGGAGTTGTACGACTGCCTCAAGCCGAAGCAGTCCGGGGTATCGATGGCAGTCGTGCACGCAACCGATCTCCCTGCGGCGGCCGAACTGGCCGAGAAGTGGCAGCACGAGGTCTTCAGTCGGGCCCTGACAGGTCACGACATGAAACCGGGCGTGCTACACGCAGGCGTCTGCGAGTGGCAGCTGGACCCTGGTGGGTGTCAGCCTTGGTGCCCGCGGTGCGAGGTCGAACGGACCCACGGCGAGGGTGCGTATAGGACTTGGTTCACCGGTTCCGCTATCGGAGCAGCCGGCACGCTTGACCGCCTCTTCCCGACGCCGTCGTCGTCGCTGTCGCCGCCGCCGCCGTGGTCGTCGCCGAAGGATTGACCTCGAGTTCGCTGAATATCCGCACGGCTAGTGCTCCGTAACCGACGTCGTTTGTGTCTTGCGGCGCCGCGGGTCGGTGGCCTTGGCGATGATGGTGTCCGGGTCCTTGGTCCAGGTGAACGGGGCGCAGCGGTCGTTCCAGGCGGTGATGAAGTGCTCGATGGCGGCGATGAGGTCGGCGACAGTGGGGAAGTTGCCGCGGCGCAGCGCCTGCCGGGTGATGATCGAGAAGAAGGCCTCGACCAGGTTGAGCCACAATCCCGAGGTCGGCGTGAAGTGCAGGGTCACCCGCGGATGGCGCTCGAGCCAGGCGCGCACCGCCGGATGCTTGTGGGTGGCCAGGTTGTCGACCACGACGTGCAGCTGCCGGCGCGGATAGGCGGCGGCGACCTGTCGCAGGAAGGCTCCGAACTCCTGGTGCCGATGCCGGTCGGTGCACGCCTCGGTCACCTTGCCGGTGGCCACCTCGAGTGCGGCGAACAGCGTGGTGGTGCCGTGCCGGACGTAGTCGAAGCTGGCCGCTTCGGGATGTCCGGGCCGCACCGGCAGGGTCGGGGCGGTCCACTCCAGCGCCTGGATCTGGGGTTTCTCGTCGACGCAGAGCACCACCGCCTTCTCCGGCGGATGCAGGTACAGCCCGACGACGTCACGGACCTTGGCCTCCAGCTCGGGGTCGGTGGAGAACTTGAACGTCTGCGCCCGCCACGGCTGCACGACGAAGCGGTGCCAGACCCGGGCCACCGTGGCGTGCGAGATCGGTGTGCCCTCGCCGGCCAGGGCCGCAGCCAGCAGCCGCGAGGACCAGTGGGTCGCTCCGAACCGGATCGGCGGCTCGGTCAGCGTCAGCTCCAGCACCCGATCCCGCAGCTCCTCGGGCAGCTGCGCCGGCTTGCCCGGCCGCGGCAGGTCCTCCAGGCCGATCAGGCCGCGTTCGGCGTAGCGGCCGCGCCAGGTCACCACCGTCGGCTCGGCGCAGCCGACCATCGCGGCGATCTGCTTGCCCGGCACTCCGTCGGCCGCAAGCAGCACGATCCGGGCGCGTTCGACCTCTCGCGCCGGCGCGCCCTTGTCCCGGACCCGCCGCTCCAGCTCCCGCCGATCGGCGCCGGGCACCTCCACCACCCGCACGTGCGCGGCCATGAGAAATGGTCACTCCATCCGCGGATTACATCAAGAAGTACCGCGACGGAGCACTAGGTGCGCACGTGGCTAACGAAGCGGCTTACCGCGCCGCCAGGATCAACGATGTCAAAGCTCAGCTCTAGCTTCGGATCGGCGCTGTCACGGTCGCGGGGGTTGGTCGAGCACGCGATGCAGCGACTCGTCCACGTGATCCGTGGCGACACGAAGAACTCCGCTACCGATCCTGGCGTCCCCGCGGACTCGGGCCCGCTGGAGGCGGAGCTTCTGCGCCAGTCGCTGCTCAAATTGGACGATAACCGTAGGCGCTGGCTGAACGAGCTGATGGAGTGGGCGAATGACAAGAAGCCGCGCCCGATGCGTAACAACGTCATCATCCATGGGTCGCGGCGCGACCATCGAACCCTTGGGCGACCGCGAGCCGGTTCCCGCGAAGAGCGGCAGCAGCACGATCGTCGGCTCGTACAAAGTGGGTCGTGACCTGTGGCCCCACTCGCCCAATGCTCCACCCCATGCCCCACCCACGCGGCCGACCCGTCCCACACAACGCCCTTCTACGCACCGTCAGCGCTACCTTGCACAAGGCGGTGGGGATCGTCTGCATCGGACGACCGTCGGCACACCCGTGAGGGACTGGCGGCGGCTGCCGAGGCCACGGACGTCAAGGTGGGCGTCCGCATCGACCTGCCCGGTGACGTCGACGGCGGACTGGCGGATGGCTGAGCCGGTGCACATGTGACCCGGAATCTCGCGAAAAGCGTGCATTACAACACCAGTCAAGCGGCGCACAAGGTCGCGCGCGGATCTTGTCAGCTTTCCGTCTGGGAGACTTTGCATCTCCCAGGAGCATGCCCCGGTTGGCGCGCAACCGCGGCGCATTTGTGTCGGGGCCTCCTATCGCCTCAATTGCTACAGTGAGGTTTTCTCAACGAATTGGCGGCTGAGCGCCTTCTCCGGCCGGGTGTGGGCAGGTCAGCGGCTTGGAGGGTGTGTCGCTGCACAGGCTGCGGGGTCCTGCGATCGAGGATCGGTTCTGCCTAAGGAATCGACCATGACCGCGAGGACCCCGCGTGATCGCCTACTCTGCCACGCTCGACGTGCCCGAAGAAACCGCCACACTGCTGACCGAGCTGCTCATCGCCGAGCGGCTGCGCCG
>JALYNA010000464.1 GCA_030773455.1 Actinomycetota bacterium | reverse complement strand
GGCCAGGGTCGTGGCGATCGCCCGCGGCCTGCCGGCCCGCCCCGAGCAGCGGACGGTGACCAGCTCGGTGCCCTCGACGGCCGTGGGGGCCGGGGAGTCCGCCCCGTCCTCGACGGCGATCAGCAGCCGCCGGCGGTGCGGCAAGAGGGTGGTGGCCGCGGCGAGCGCGCGGGCGGCGTGCGGTGAGCCGTCGGTGCCGACGACGACCGGGCCGGAGGCCGCGTCCGTCCACTCGGTGGTGGTCAGCGGGTGGGGGACCACGAGCACCGGCACGGGGCTGACGTGCACGACCAGCTCCGAGACGCTGCCCAGGGAGGCCCGCATGCCGCCCGTCCCCCGGGAGCCGACGACCATGAGGTCGGCGTCGAGCTCCTCGGCGGTCCGGGCGAACTGGTAGCCGTCGCCGCCGAAGGTGCGCTTGACCAGCGGCTCGGCGTCCCAGCCGGCAGCGTGCGCGAGCTTCACGCCGTTGCCGGCGAGCCGTTCGGCCTCGGCGCGGCCCTCGGTCTCCAGCAGCCGGCCGAGGGACTCGGCGTTGTCGGCGCGGTCGTAGATGCGGTGCCGCAGCTCGGGGGAGGTGAACGGCGGCTCCCACAGGTTCAGGATCGATGCGGTGGCCGACGGCAGGAGCGTGGCGGCCGCCTCGATCGCGTTCACCGCGCTGGGCGAACCGTCGTAGCCGACCAGGACGCGCAGGTTCCGGACGCCGGTGTCGGGTGCGCTCATGGCCGGCATGGTGCTACGGCCGCGCCGGTCCCGGGAGGGGCTCGGGCCCGGTCGGCTCACTCGCCGCGGCGGGAGCGGGCCCAGGGGTCCTCGGGGTCGAAGTCGTCGTCCGGCTCCCCGTCGGCGGGGTCGCTCCGCGGCCGGACGGGGCCGGGCCGGCCGGCCGCGGACTCCAGGGCCGCGTCCCGCTCCCGGGCGCGCTCGGCGCGGTCGGCCCGCTCGTGGGCGCGCAACTCCCGGCGGGACGGTCGCGGCTCGACCTGCGGGCGCCGACTGAGCCACCAGAGCCCGGCGCCGGCCAGCGCCAGCCCGACCGGGATCGGATAGGCCGACCCCCGCTCGGTGCCGCCGTCGCCGAGGAGGGCGGTGATGCCGACGGCGAAGAAGACGGTCATCGCGGTGCTCAGCAGGCCCAGCAGTGCCAGCGCCGTCCCCAGGGCCTCCGAGCGCGGCCGGACGGCGTAGGCCATGGCCAGCAGCGCGAGGCCGCCGCCGACCAGGTGCAGCCCGGCCCCGGCCTGGTGCAGGTCCTCCTGCCCGTCCAGCGGGAAGAAGCCCACGAGCACGACCCCGACGGCGGCCGCGGTGAGGAAAGCCGACGCCATCCGGCCGCCGAGACCCGCCAGCGCCGGGCGCAGCAGGACGGCGCCGGCGCCGATGAGCAGGCCCTGGAGGACGAACGAGGCGTTCATCAGCAGCGGCGCCGCGGAGGCCGACGTGCCCAGGTCGCTGATGACGTCGTCGGCACGGCTGTAGGAGCCACCGGTCCGCAGCTCGACGATGGTCTCGACCAGGAAGAACTGCAGGGTCAGCAGCCAGGCCATCGCGCCCCAGCGGTACCGGGTGGGAGTCACACGGCCATCGTCCCAGCGCGTGTCCCGGACCCGGACGGCCGGGATGTCACCGTCCCCGCGGGCAGGTGGGCGAGGACGGCGGCGTACTGGTCAGCGGACAATCACGAGGGGTTGCTGCCGGCGGGCATCCGCAGCACCTCGGCGTCGCGGGCGGCGGGGTCGGCCAGCAGGTCGGCGCGGGCGACGGGGGAGGGCAGGCGGGCGAGGCGGACGGCGACGACGGGGCCGCCGTCGCGTTCCCCGGCGGTGCCGGTGAGCTCGCCGAGGGCGTGCACGCCGGGGGCCGTGCGGCCGCTCACCCACAGCAGGCAGGGCTGGCCGGGCCGCAGCAGCTCCAGCCGGTACGAGCGCCGGACGCAGCGGGTCAGCTCACGCGCCGTGCCCACCCGCCAGCCGGGCTCGATCAGCTCCGGCGGGCGGGTGGACTTCAGCACCCAGCAGGCGACGTCCCCCGGCCCGAGGCGACTCAATGGGACCTCCTCGGACCAGGGGGCGGCAGCGGCAGCGGCTCGACGCTCGTCGGGGACGGCACCTGGCCGTGGTGGACCGGTCGCGGGGCCCGGAGGGTTCCCGACCGGGACACGGGCAGCGGCTCGACGCTCGTCGGGGACGGCACCTGGCCGCGGTGTCGGCCGGTAGGCCGACAGATCAATCAGTCGCCGAGTGGACGTCGGCGCCGGCGGGGTCGGCGTCGTCGGAGTCCACCGTCTGCCGCTCGTGCTCGGTGCGGTGCTGTAGCTCGTCGTCCGAGCGGGTGTAGCCCCCGGCGTGCTGCTGGCGGTCGCGCGGGGCCGACTCGGTGGGGGTCATGACGTCGTCGAGGTTGGGACGGTCGGGCTCGCTCACGGGTCTCTCCACTTCGTCGGGGATGGTGCGTCGGAGGGCCATAGCCACGCGGTGGCGGCGGTAACCCGTGATCAGCGCTGCTCGAGGAGGTCGGCGGGCACCCATGCCTCCACGAGCACCGTCCCCTGCGGCGCGGCGACGGCGTAGATGACCCGCCCGTGCCAGCCGCCCTCGGCCTGGCGCCACTCCACGAGGAGCCCGGGCCACACCCCGGGCGCGCCGGGCGGGTCGTGCACCCAGCAGTGCCGGCCGCGCGCACGGCCGTGCCTGGCATCCCCGTCCGCCGCCGGGGGACTTGCCGGCGGCTCCAGCGGGCCCACGCCTGAGCGCGCCGCGCGCTCGCCGAGCGAGCGGCCGGAGCGCCCGGGATGCATGCCGCCAGCCACGGGCAGAGTGTCGCACGACGTCGAACGCTTGTTCGACCTGAACCCCGGGAGCGGTGTCACCGGATGGTCACTCCCGGTCGCCGCTGCGTTCAGGGGGCGCGCCTAGCGTCCGGTCGGTCCCGCCGCCCACCGGAGGTCCTCCCCGTCCACCCACCAGCCGGCCGTCCGTGTCGCGGAGCCGCCCTCGCCGCCGTCGGCGTCACCGCCGCCTCCCTTGCCGTCGTCGGCCTGCCGACCGTCGCGTCGGCAGCCGCGCCCACCACGCCGTACATCTCGGAGATCCACTACGACACCGCCGGCGCCGACACCGGTGAGTTCGTCGAGGTCACGATCCCCTCCAGCGCCGACCCGGCCGGTCTCGCGGTCGTCGGCTACAACGGCAACGGCGGCGGCACCTACGGGACGGCGATGCCCGTTCCGGCGGCCGCCGGCCCGGCCGATGCGCCGGTGGCCGTCGCCGTCGACGCGCCCGGCCTCCAGAACGGCAGCCCCGACGGGCTGGCACTGGTGCAGGGCGGCAGGTCCTGGAGTTCCTCTCCTACGAGGGCGTCCTCACCGCGACCGGGGAACCGGCCGTCGGCACGGCCACGCACCGACATCGGCGTCCGGGAGGACGGCGTCCCGGCCGGGCAGTCGCTCTCGCGCCTGCTCGACCCGAGGATCGGCGAGCTGGTCTGGCAGGCCCCCGCGGCTAACAGCAGGGGCGCGGTCGACCCGTCCACCAGCCCGCCGCCGGCCGACGTCTGCACGACTCCGGCAACGCACCCGGTCGGCGCCGTACAGGGCAGCGGCGCGGCGACCCCGCTGGCCGGGCAGCAGGTCACCGTCCGGGGACCGTCGTGGCCGACCTCCAGGGGCAGGGCGGCTTCGGCGGCTTCCACCTGCAGGACGCCGGTGACGGCGATCCCGCCACGTCCGACGGCGTCTTCGTCTCCAGTACCGCCCCGGTCACACCCGGTGACGAGGTGGTGGTCACCGGGACGCCGGGGGAGCACTTCGGCCAGACGCAGATCACCGCGCCCACCGGCGTGGCCGTCTGCGCTGACGACCTCGTGGCCGCACCCGGGGCCGCGACCCTCGACCTGCCCGTCGGGGACGACGTCCGCGACCGGCTCGAGGGGATGCCCGTCGTCCCCGCCGACGAGCTGACCGTCAGCGAGGTCTTCGCGCTGACCGGTTCGGCGAGCTCACGCTCTCCGAGGGGGGTGTCCTCGTGCAGCCCACCGAGCTCGCCCGGCCGGGGACCGACGAGGCCGCCGCGGTCGCCGCGGAGAACGCGGCCCGCGAGGTCCTGCTCGACGACGGCCGGGCCGCCCGGACCTCCGTCACCGACCGGCCGTACCTCGCCCCGGGGTCGCCGGTGCGCGTCGGGGACGTCGTGCGGTTCACCGAGCCGCTGGTCCTGGGCTACGGCTTTGGCGCGTGGCGGTTCCAGCCGGCCGACGGCAGCGCCTACGGCGTGTTCACGCCGCAGGACACGCGGCCGGAGGCGCCCGGCGAGGTGGGCGGTGACGTCCGGCTCGCCGCGTTCAACGTGCTCAACTAGTTCCTCACCCGGGAGGAGCCCGGCCGCGGCGCCAGGACGGAGGAGGAGTTCGAGCAGCAGGCGGCCAAGACCGTCGCCGCGCTGACCGGACTTGACGCCGACGTGGTGACCCTCATGGAGATCGAGGACGGTCACGGCGCCTGGAACGGCGACCGCGTCCGGCAGGCGCGGTCGCTGGCGGCATTCGTCGACCGGCTGCGGGCCGACACCGGGGACCCCGACGTGGTGGCGATGGGCGACTTCAACGCCTACACCCGGGAGGACCCGATCGAGGTGTTCCGGGACGCGGGCTGGACCGACCTCGGCGAGACGTTCGACCCGGGCCGGTACAGTTACGTGTTCGACGGGCTGTCCGGCTCCCTGGACCCACGCCATGGCCACCGCCGAGCTGACCGCCAAGGTCACCGGCGCCGCGCACTGGACCATCAACTCGGTCGAGTCGGTCGCCTACCAGTACGCCGGCGACGAGGCCCTCTATGCCCCCGACCCGTACCGGTCCAGCGACCACGACCCGATCCTGTTCGGCATCGACCTCGTCGAGCGCTGCCAGGGTCTGGTGCCGACGGTCACCGGCACCGCGGGCGACGACGTCCTGGACGGCACGAACGGCCGCGACGTGGTCATGGGCCTGGGTGGGGACGATGTGCTACGAGGCGGCAACGCCGACGTCCTCTGCGGCGGCGCCGGGGACGACACCCTCGGCGGCGACAACGGGTCCGACGTCCTGCTCGGCGGCCTGGGGGACGACGTGCTCGACGGGGGCACCGGCGACGACACCCTGCTCGGCGGCCCCGGCGAGGACACCCTCGAGGCGGGCCGGGGGAGCGGCACCCGGGAGCAGGCGGGGCCGGAGTCCTGACCTGTCCTGCGAGCACGCGTCCGGCGCGGCCCCCGGGAGACCGGGACCGCGCCCGACGCGTGTCGGGGCGTCTGTCTCTCAGGCGCCCTCGCGGGCCTCCCCGCCGGGCTGCTCGCCGATGGCGTCCTCCTCCGGGTCGCTGGTGCGGGCCACGCCCTCGGCCAGCGTCCGGGCCACCGTCCTCAGCAGCGGGTGCGTCGGCAGGTCCTCCACCGGCACCGGGAGCGGCAGCGACCAGTTGGGCCGGTCGGTGGCGCCGGGCATGTTCGGGCGGCGCCGCTCGCCGACGGCGTCGTCCAGGGTGGCCGACAGCAGCAGTGACGGCGCCTGCGCGAGCAGTTCGTGGGCGTGCTGCACCGCCGTCTCGGGCCGGGCGTCCTCCCGCAGGCCCGGAAGCTTCTCCAGCAGGGACCCCCGGCCGCGCTCGAGCTCCTCGTCGGTCCCGGTGCCCTGCTCGCGCTGCTCCTCGAGGTCCGCGCCGGTCCACAGCCCGGCCACGGTGGGCAGGTCGTGGGTGCTGATCGCGGCCATCGCGGTCTCCGGCCACTCGGCCGGGTCGTCGTCCTCGAACCACAGCAGCCGGTAGCTGAGGATGCCGTGTTCGGCCATCGCCTCGCGGACGCCGTCCTCGACGGTGCCCAGGTCCTCGCCGACGACGATGGCCTGCGCGCGCGAGCTCTCCAGCGCGACGATGTCGAGCAGCTCCTCGGCCGGGTAGCGCACGTAGCCGCCGTCCTTGGCGCTCTCGCCGGCCGGCACCCACCACAGCCGGAACAGGCCCATGACGTGGTCGATCCGCAGGCCCCCGGCACCGGCCATCGTCGCCCGGATCGACTCGACGAAGGGCTCGTAGTCAGCGGCGCGCAGCTGCCACGGGACCGGCGGCGGGGAGCCCCAGTCCTGCCCCTGGGAGTTGAAGGCGTCCGGCGGAGCCCCGACGCTGACGCCCTGCGCCAGCACGTCCTGCCAGGTCCAGGCGTCCGCGCCGCCGCCGGCGACGCCGATCGGCAGGTCCTGGATGACGGTCATGCCCGCGGTGGCGTGCTCCAGCTGCAGGTGCAGCGCCCACTGCAGCCAGGCGTGGAAGGCGACGTCGCGCTCGTGCTCGGCCACGAAGGAGCCGACGGCGGTCCTGCGCGGGTCGCGCAGCTCCTCCGGCCAGGTGTGCCAGTCGGGGCCGTGGACGTCGGCCAGCGCGCACCAGGAGGCCCAGTCCTGGAGTTTCTGGCCCTGGTGCCACCACCACTCGGAGAAGGCGGTGTCGTCGTGGCCGGCCGCGTCGAAGACCCGGCGCAGCGCGTCGCGCTTGCGGGCCCAGACGGCGTCGCGGTCGATCAGCTCGCCGTCGTTCAGGGCGCAACCGGCCTCGGCCGGCAGGTCGACGCCGTCCGCGCCGGGGACCTCCTCGACCCGCAGGTACACCGGGTTGCGGAACCGGCGGGTGGCCGGCAGGTAGGGGCTGGCTTCCTGCTGCGGCGTCGGGGCGACGGCGTGCAGCGGGTTGATGAGCACGAACCCGGCGCCCTGGCCGACGGCCATCTCCCGGACGGCGCGCAGGTCGGCGAGGTCGCCGATGCCCCAGCTGGCGCGGCTGCGGGTGGCGTACAGCTGCACCGCCCACCCCCAGGCGCGGTCCTCCGGCACCCAGCACCGGCCGGGGGAGACGATCAGCCGGCGGCGCGGCCCGTCGGGGGCCTGCAGCCAGTGGTAGCCGAGCGGGAAGTCCTCGGGCAGCTCGCCGTCCACGTGCCGGGTGGAGCCGTCCTCGAGCGTCACCTCGGCCTCGTCGACCTCCAGCGCGTCGCCGGGGCGGGCGACGATGGGGGCGCGGTCCTCGAGGTCGGCCGGCG
>JALYNA010000463.1 GCA_030773455.1 Actinomycetota bacterium | reverse complement strand
TCGGCGGCCGGCGGCTGGTCACCATCCCGAGCGACCTGGCGTACGGCCCGCAAGGACAGGGACCCATCCCGGGCGGAGCCACCCTCACCTTCGTCCTCGACCTGGTCGAAGTCAGCGCCTGACGGTGTGGACCGGTGAACCCACCGCTGTGTCAATCGCAGGCTGAGGTCACCCAGGGCGATTGCACGGCCGGTGACGAGAACTGGTCGGTCCCAGCCCGTACCTCCGAGATGGTTGTGCCGTGCAAGGCTGGACGGCGCGGTCGTGCCTACTCCAGCTGCTGCAGCAGCCGCCGTGCTTCAGCAGCGTGGCGCGGGGAGAACTCCGGGTTGAGCGCCAGCGCACGCTGCAGTGCGGCCCTGGCTTCTGTGGTGTTCCCCACGGCTGCCTCCACCACGCCGAGGTGGTAGTAGAAGGGGGCGTAGGGGCTGTTGAGTCTCACCGCAGCTCGCGCGTGCGGCAGCGCCTCCTCGCTGCGTCCAGCGCGGTCCAGCGCCCAGCCGTAGGCGTCCTCGGTGTGCACGTTCACCTGCAACGCGTACAGCTCCTCCGCCCGCTGCACCGCAGTCGCGGGCTCGCCGTGCTCGACCTCGAACAGCACCCCTTCCGCCTCGGGGCGAAGCCGTCGGTCACCAGCTGCGCCAACGCTTCCCGGGCTACCGCGTACTGCTCCTGCGCCTCGCCGGGGCGCCCTTGGTGTAGCTGCGGGCCTCGTAGTCGAACTCCCCGCCGCAGGTGATGAGCCGCAGTTCCGGCACTCCGGTGCTGCCGTACACCTCCTCGGTGGGGAACTCGCTCTTGGGGTACGACTGCACGCGGTCCACGACGAAGGTCACCACGGAGCCGTCGGCCCGGGCGACCTCGATGCGTGCGCCGGGCACCAGGCGCGACACCTCGTAGAAAACCGCGGGACCCTCGGTACTGTCCACGTGTCCCACCATGATGGCCGGCCCTGGGTCACCCGGTGCGAAGCCGTCTGCGTACCACCCGACGGCGTCGTAGTCCTCGGGCACCTCCAGCGTGCCGTCGGCGCTGATGCCAAGGCCCAGCAGTTCCTGCGAGAGCCCGATGTCGGGCACAGAGAGGTTCACCGGGCGAGGCGAGGGCTTGTGCACCTGCGTGGTCGCACCCGGGGGCGCGACGGTGTCAGCCGGCGGCGTACCCGTGGGAGCCAGCGGTGGCAGCCCCACGAGTTCGCGGTTCGCCCCCACGCTTGGATCGACCGCGTCGCTCGGTGTTGCGGTGGGTCCCGCCGCAGACGGGGCTGGCGGCGACTGCGGCTGGGGCTGCGTCGGGGTAGGTACGACGGTCGGTGGGCCCGCCGCGGCCACCTTTGCGGTGAGGTGCTGCCCCAGCTCCGCACCGCCGTAGGCGGCCAGCGCCACCCCCGCTGCCAGCAGCAGCGCGGGGACGCGGCGGACCCCGCCCGTCCCGGCCTTGACGGGGACGGGCGGGGTTGACTGGTGCTGCGTCAGCTCTGCTCACCCTTGCGGGCGCGGCGGAGCGACGCTGCCCCCACCGCGGCGAGCAGCACGCCACCACCGAGCGCGGCGACCGACGCCACCGAGGTGGTGCTCTCGGCGTCCGGCGCCGCGAGGGCCGTGCCACCGCCGCCGGCGGCCACGCCACCGGCGGGCGAGGTGCTCACGTCCACCCCGGCGTTGACCGCGATGCTGTGCGGCAGCGCGACGTAGGGGAAGGAGCGGCTGAACGGCACGTCATTGCTGCTGACCCGGTCGCCCTCGGCCAGCGGCTCCACGATCGACACGCCGGTCGCTGCGTCGCCGCGAGCGTCCACAGCCACCGCACCCTCGAGGGCCTGCAGCTCGATGTCGACCACGTCGTCGGTCAGCCGTCGGCCGTTGGGGAAGCCGGCGGTGTCGCCGCCAAGCACCCCCAGCTGGTTGGGCTGCGCGGTGGGCGGGATGGAGGTGTTGAGCCGCAGCAGTTCCGCCAGGGTCACGTTGGCGGGCTGGTTTAGGCCCCGGCCCTTCCTACAGGAACGGCCTCAGCCGGTCCCGATCTCCGCTGTGACGACGACGCGCCTCCTTGGAGTGAGACGCCGCGTCGTCCCATTGTCCTGGCCTGAACCAGGAAGAACCCTTGCCCTCAGCAGGGCATCAACAGGGGGAGAACGGAAAAATGGCTTGGTGGGTTTGGGCTCTAATCGTGTGGGCTCTAACGGCCTCGGCGGTGGTTGCCTGGCTCACCGTCGCCCTTGCCGTGCGCGTCGAAACGCTAGAGGCGCTGCGTGCAGAACGTGACCTCTACTGGGCTACCGAGGAGGGCTTGTGCCGCCGTCTCACTCTGGCGTGCGGTGCGCACCTAACCCGGATCTTTCGTGACCTTGGTGTAGTCGGTCGGTCGACGGGTTCTTGACCGCCGTGATCGGCGATTGTGGGTTTGGGGTGTGACAGATCGTCCCGTGTCGGTGGGGTGGTCGCCGGGTTCCACGGGCCCGGGTTGAGAGGGGTTGTCGGGACGGATTCGTAGTGGTCAGCCGGGGGCGGCCAGGGGGTCGAGTCGGCGCAGCCCGTGGAGGGCAAGGGCGGTGAAGGGTGCCGCGGCGGCCAGATGCAGCAGGCGTCGGCGTCCGGTGACCGCGAGGCGTCGGCGACGCCCGGTAGCCGCAGTCGCAGCCGCTTAAGTTCCGATCACTCGGCCGGCGGACCGTAGACGGAGCCGTCCAGCTGCGAGCCGTACATGGCGTCCATGAGCCACCGCTCCACGCGGTCGGTGTAGTCGACGTTGCCGGGATGGCCGCCGTAGACCGCCGCGTAGTTCTCCGCCGCCTGGGCGGATAGGCCGGTGAACTCGTTGACGACGGCGTAGGCCTCGCGCGGGGTCTCTGCGGCGGCGAGGGAGTGCCGGGCAGTGCTGGCACTGCTCCAGCTTTCCGTGGCCTCAGTGCCTCCACCAGGTTCGGGGCGATTCATCTCGCCCTCGGAAAAGCGTCAGCGGCGGCCGGCAGGCAAGCCAGCCGATGAGCTGCGGCTGCGGCTCGTCACCGCCAGGGTGTGCCGCAGCCGATCGAGGGTCGTCCTCGAGTCGCCCCCGTGCTGCGCCTCGCCCCGTCGCGGCGCGTCCCTGCGTGGAGCCTCACGAGGCAGTCGGCACCGTAGGTCAGGACGTCGTAGCAGATGTCCAGGAGGCTTGTCTGTACGGTTCGACATATGTGTCGCTCTGGAACAACAATCTGAGCCGCTTCACGGAGCCGTTCTCGCGGACCCCTGTTATCACCACCGTCTCAGCCTTGAGCCGCTGGAACAGACGGTGCTGACGTCATGTCGGCCTGGCCCGTCCACGCATGTCGGCTGCTGAACGGGTCGGCGCCCTGTCGTTCGTCCAGGTGTCCCCTTTCTCGCCGCCGTCACCAGGTGACCCCCCACTGACCCCGAGTGTCATGTGTTCCCGGGCGATTGCGTCAGCCGCCCTGGCGCTGCCCGCCGCGCCATGAGGAACGACGCCTCGAAGAGGCCAGGCCCGTTCGGCAGCCCGTTGGCGGGCGCCCCCGTGCCCCCTACCGTCCCGCCATGCCGTCCGACGAGCTGCCCGCCGATCGCTCCGCTCGAGAGGGTCACCGCCGGGTCCGGCGAGTCGCCTTCCGCGTCGTCCTGGTGTTCTTCGCGCTGGTCTCGCTGACCTTCGGCTTCGGTGTCATCGACTTCGCCTCGGGCTTCACTTCGGTGGACGACCCCGACCCCCTTGGCATCGGGGTGCTCAGCGTCGCCTACGGCGCCGTGGCCGGGATCGTCCTGCCCGTCGCCTTCCTCGCCCTGCTCCGGGCACCGCAGCGCCGCCCGGCGGCAGTGCAGCAGCTCGCCGCCGTCGGTCTGGCCTTCGCCCTCGCGGGGACGATTGGCCTCGACCCGCTCAGCTTCATCTCCGTCGGCATGGTCGTGGTCATGCTGGCCGCGGTGCTGGCGCAGTCCTCGGTGAGCGGAGCGCTGGCCTGCCTGCGGGACTGCGGCGTCGCCGAGTCGCGGCCGCAGGGGCGCGCGTCGCTGTGGTCGCTGACCGCACCGGAGCAGGTGCTCGAGGTGCTGGGCGCGGCCGAGCAACTGCTCGCGGTCACCGGCGATGCCGTGACCCTCTGCCCGGCGTTCGGCGAGGCGGTGGACCGGTGAGCGGAACGCACGCGCATCGGGTCATCACCGACGGCGAACGGACCCGGCTGGGCCGCCGGGCCCGGCTGCTGGCCGGCGCGTCGGTCACCTACAACGTCGCGGAGGCGGTCATCGCGATCAGCGCCGGGCTGGCCGCCGGGTCGCTCGCGCTGATCGGGTTCGGCCTGGACTCCGTCATCGAGGTCTCCAGCGGCCTGATCATCCTGTGGCAGTTCGCGCACCGGCTCCCCGAGACCCGCGAGCGGCAGGCGCAGCGGCTCATGAGCATGGCGTTCGCGCTGCTCGCGGTCTACGTCGGCGCGGAATCCGGGCGCGCGCTGGCCGTCGGCGCCGAGCCCGAGGCCTCCCCGGTCGGCATCGCCCTGACCGTCGCCAGCTTGCTGGTCATGCCGCTGCTGTCGCGTGCGCAGCGGCGCACCGGCCGTGCGCTGGGATCAGCGGCCGTCACCGCCGACGGCACGCAGACGGCGCTGTGCGCGTGGCTGAGCGCCGCCGTCGGCCTCGGCCTGATCCTGAACGCGACCCTCGGCTGGAGTTGGGCCGACCCGGTCGCCGGGCTGGTCGTCGCCGCAGTGGCAGCCAGAGAGGCGGTACAGGCCTGGCGCGGCGAGGGCTGCTGCGCCCCTGGAGCGTCGGACCACCATGACGGCACCGGCAGTGCCGGGGGCGGCTGTGGCGACGCCTGCACCGACACCTGCTGCGCGCACGGTCCGGACGAGCCCCAGACCCTGCACATCACGTCCCGACAGCAGGCGCGGTGAGCCGCCGCCCGTCTCGAACCGCGAGGAGCCGCACGTGACCAGTCAGTCATCCGCGCCGACCCCGGGGAGCCCGGAGGTCACCCTGCTGTACTTCGACGGCTGCCCGAACTGGCAGGTGACCGACGCTCGCCTCCACGAGGCGCTGGCACGGGCCGGGCGGGCCGACGTCCAGGTGGCGCGCCGCCGGATCAGCACCCCTGAGGAGGCCGAGGTGGCGCAGTTCCGCGGCTCGCCGACGGTCCTGGTGGACGGGCGTGACCCGTTCGCCGACCCCGACAGCCCGGTGGGCCTGTCCTGCCGGGTCTACCGCACCCCCGACGGCCTGGCCGGCGCCCCGACGGTCGACCAACTGGTGGCGGTGCTGCGATGAGACTGCCGGGCCGTCGCCGGCCGGTCACGGCCGGGGAGCGGGGAACGTGCGGTTGCTGCGGGCGTGCCCTGCCACGCACGGCCGTCCACGAGCTCGGCGGCACCCCCGGCGTCTACGTGTGCCGCCGGTGCGCGCTCTGGATGGCCGCGCGGATCGGCCGCCGGTAGCCCACCGGCCACTGCGCCGACCGGTCAGACCCCGGCACTCGTGCCGTCAGCCGCCGGAGGATCTCCACTCCGGGCGGCGCAACAGTCGCAGCCCGTTGAGCGCGACCAGATCATCGAGCCCTCGTGCCCGGCCACGCCGAGTGGCAGCGGGAGATCGCCGGCCAGGTCCCAGGTGACGAGGACGGCGATGACCGTGGCCGCGATGACCAGGTTCTGCCGCACCAGGTGCCGGGCTCGGCGGGACAGGCGGACGACCGCGGTCAGGGTGGCCAGATCGTCCCGAGCGGGCACCTCGCCCACCGCGGTCAGTCAGCACCTGTCGAACTTGCGCCTCGCCGGGCTGGTGACCAACCGCCGCGAGGGCACGTTCGTCTTCTACGCCGTGGCCGACCACCACATCGGCGAACTGGTCCGTCAGGCCCCTCTCCCACGCCGACCACCAGACCGGTCGGGCCGCGCCACACCGTGAGGCGGCCGCCCACCGGGGCGAGTAGCCGGTCGGCGCGCAGGCCTTCGACGGGCCCTCCGCGGGGTACGGGCGCTCCCATGGCACTCCGCAACGCGGCGGTCGCGGCCGCCGGCCAATGGGTCGACCCCGACGACGGCATCCGCTATCCCTCCGGCGAGGTCCACGCGTGGGAGCGCGGCCGCAACGAGACGGTCTGCGGCCTGTCGCTGAGCAGGTCCCGCCTGGCCCGCTTCCCGCACGTCAGCTGGGCCGACGTCCAGCCGGAGTCCGGCCGCCACGCCGAGGAGGTGCAGGACGTGTGCCGGCGCTGCCGGGCGGGCCTGGGCGCCCGGCGCGACGATCGTGGCTGGACGCGGACCAACCCCCGCCCCTGACGGCGGTCGAGCGGCCGAAGTCCCTGGTCAGACGGGAGCCGGAAGCCATCCCCGGCCCTCCGCAGCCGCCCGCGCGTCACTCACGGGGGCGACATGCCCCGGCGGAACCGAGCGCCTCGGCGCTCCGAGGCGTTACCGTCTCCGTACGCTTGTCGAGTCCCGGCAAGGGCGCCGGAGGCAGCGGAGGGGGGTAGCTCAGCATGGAGACGAGCGTGGTCGACGTCCCGGATCGGGGACGCTTCGAGGTCCGTCTCGGCGACCGTGTCGTGGGCCTCGCCAGCTACCACGTCGAGAACGGCACCATGGCGCTGCCGCACACCGAGGTCGACCCTTCGGTCGGCGGCCGCGGCATCGGCTCGGCGCTCATCGCCGGCGTGCTCACCGCCGCCCGGGAGCGCGGCCTGACCGTGCTGCCCTACTGCTCGTTCGTGCGCCACTACATCCAACAGCACCCCGAGGTTGTCGACCTCGTCGCCGAGGCCGACCGGCCGCACTTCGGCCTGGCCACCGCCGACCGCTGACCTGCG
This sequence comes from Actinomycetota bacterium, assembly GCA_030773455.1. Taxonomy (GTDB): domain Bacteria; phylum Actinomycetota; class Actinomycetes; order Mycobacteriales; family Geodermatophilaceae; genus Geodermatophilus. Next base: position 4,564 of record JALYNA010000463.1, on the reverse strand, counting down.
GGCGTCCCGGGCGCTGCCTACGCTCGCCCGGGTGCCCACCGCCCTGCTCTGGTTCCGCCGCGACCTGAGGCTGGCCGACCACCCGGCCCTGCTCGACGCCCGGGAGGCCGCCGGGCCCGACGGCGCAGTCGTCCCGCTGTTCGTCGTCGACCCGCGGCTGTGGGGCCCCTCCGGGCTGCCGCGCCGGCAGTTCCTCCTGGCCTGCCTCGCCGACCTCGGCGGGCAGGTGGACGGCGCCCTCGTGCTGCGCTCCGGCGACCCCGCGCGGGTGCTGCCGCACTTGGCCCGCGAGGTGGGCGCGACCAGCGTGCACGTCTCGGCCGACACCGGCCCCTACGGCCGGCAGCGCGACGCGGCGGTCGAGCGGGCCCTGGGCGACGTCCCCCTCGTGCGCACCGGCTCGCCGTACGCGGTGACGCCGGGCCGGGTCACCAAGGTCGACGGGACGCCGTTTCGCGTGTTCTCCCCCTTCGCCCGCGCCTGGCAGGAGCACGGCTGGCGCGCCCCGGCGCCGCGGCCGAAGTCGGTGCCGTGGGCCACCGGCGTCCGCTCCGAGGACCCGCCGGAGGCACCGCACCTGGGCGGCGTCCGGCTGCCCCCGGCCGGCGAGGCCGCCGCCCGCGACGCCTGGCGGCGCTTCTGCGACGAGCGGCTGGTCGACTACGAGCGGACCCGCAACACCCCGGGCTCGGACGGCACGAGCCGGCTGTCGGCCTACCTGAAGTACGGCTGCGTGCACCCGCGCACGCTGCTGGCCGACCTCGAGGGCCTGGATACCGAGGCCGCCGACCGCTTCCGCGCCGAGCTGGCCTGGCGGGACTTCTACGCCGACGTCCTGTGGCACCGCCCCGGGTCCGCCCGCGAGCCGCTGGACCAGCGGATGGGCGCGCTGCCCTGCGACACCGGCCCGGACGCCGACGAGCGGTTCACCGCCTGGGCGCGGGGCCGCACCGGCTACCCGGTCGTCGACGCCGGGATGCGCCAACTGGCCGGCGAGGCCTACGTGCACAACCGGGTGCGGATGATCGTCGCCTCGTTCCTCGTCAAGGACCTGCACGTCGACTGGCGGCGCGGCGCGCGGTACTTCATGCAGCACCTGGTCGACGGCGACCTGGCCAGCAACAACCACGGCTGGCAGTGGGTCGCCGGCACCGGCACCGACGCCTCGCCCTACTACCGGGTCTTCAACCCCACCCGCCAGGGCAAGGAGTTGGACCCCGACGGCGACTACGTCCGCCGCTGGGTCCCCGAGCTGCGCGACGTCCCGGCGCGGTACATCCACGAGCCGTGGCTGGCCTCCGGCGGCGTCCCGGACGGCTACCCGCAGCCCGTCGTCGACCACGCCGAGGAGCGCCGGGTGGCGCTGGAGCGCTACCAGCAGGTCCGCGACCGCTGAGGCGCCGCGGCAGCGGGCCGTCGTGGCGGACCCGCCGGCCGCGGGCGAAGCTGGGTGCATGACCAGGCGAGCCGCCCGTGCCTGAGGGACACACGCTCAACCGGCTGGCCCGGGACCAGTCGCTGGCCTTCGCCGGCCGTCCCGTGCACGTCACCAGCCCGCAGGGCCGCTTCGCCGCCGGCGCGGCGCTGCTGGACGGCCGGGTGATCGACGAGGTCACCTCCTACGGCAAGCACCTGTTCGCCTGCTTCGGCGCCGACACCCTGCACGTGCACCTGGGCCTCTACGGCAGCTACACCGCCGGCACCGGGACGCCGCCGGCACCGCGCGGCGCGCTGCGGATGCGCTGGGAGGGCGAGGGCCCCGACGGGCTGGGCGTGTGGACCGACCTGCGCGGTGCCACCGCCTGCGAGGTGCTCACCGCACCGGAGGTCGACCGCATCCTCGACCGACTGGGGCCCGACCCGCTCCGCCCGCGCGCCGACGGCACGGGAGCTCACCGGCGGATCGCCGGCAGCCGCACCGCGCTCGGTGCGCTGCTCATGGATCAGTCGGTCCTGGCCGGGGTCGGCAACGTCTACCGCGCCGAGATCCTCTTCCGGCACGGCGTCTCCCCCTTCCGCCCCGGCTGGGACGTCGACGCGGGCACCTGGGCGGCGATGTGGGCCGACCTGGTGGTGCTCATGCGCTCCGGCGTCCGGATGGGCCGGATCGTGACCACCCGCCCGGAGCACCGCAACCGCCGCGGCGGCGCCGTCCGGCGGGAGGACGCGCACTACGTCTACCGGCGCACCGGGCTGCCCTGCCGGGTCTGCGGGATGCCGGTGCGCACCGAACCGATGGCCGGCCGCAACCTGCACTGGTGCCCGGTCTGCCAGGCGACCTGAGCTACAGCGCGCCCTTGGCGTCCTCGCCGGCCGGGACGGGGCGGTCAGCACCTGCAGCTTCGGGGCGCCGGCGAGCTTGCCCTCCAGCTGACGGGACAGCTGGGTGAACGGCTCGCCCTTGCCGTGCGCGGCCAGGGCCTCGGGCCCGGCCCACTGCTCGATCATCACCAGCGAGCCGTCCCGCGCCTCGTGCAGCGTGTAGCGCTCGCACCCCTCCTCCGCGTGCACCTGCGGAACGGCGGCCAGCACGGCCTCCCGCACCGCCTGGGCGTGGTCGGGCTGCGGAGTGATGGTGGCGACGACGACGACGGACACGGGCGCCTCCTGATCTCGGGGGTGGTCGGAGCCTGGTGCTTGCCCACCCGGGCGGGTCAGGATGCGTGTCGTGTCGGTCGACGAAGCCCCTGGTCCCCCATCCCGGCGGCTGCGGGTGGCCGTCGTCGGCGCCGGCCCGGCGGGCATCTACACCGCCGAGGCGCTGACCCGGCAGCAGGAGGTGCCGGTCGCCGTCGACCTGATCGACCGGCTGCCCACCCCCTTCGGCCTGGTGCGCCACGGCATCGCCCCCGACCACCCCAAGATGCGGGCCATCCGCGACGCGCTGCACCGGGCGCTGGACCACCCGGCGGTGCGCTTCGTCGGCAACGTCGAGATCGGCCGGGACCTCCCCTGCAGCGAGCTGCACGCCGCGGTGGACGCCGTCGTCTACACCTACGGCGCCGCGCTGGACCGGCAGCTCGCCGTCCCGGGCGAGGAACTGCCCGGCAGCCTGGCCGCCACCGAGCTGGTCGCCTGGTACACCGGCCACCCCGACGCCGACCGGGCGCGGGTCGAGGCGGCGCTGACGCGGGCGCGGTCGGTCGTCGTCGTGGGCGTGGGCAACGTCGCGCTCGACGTGGCCCGCGTGCTGGCCCGCACCCCGGCGGAGCTCGAGGCCACGGACATGCCGCAGCACGTCCTCGACGCCCTCGCCGCCGCGCCGGTCGAGCGGGTCACCGTGCTGGGCCGCCGCGGCCCGGCACAGGCCACCTTCACCACCCAGGAGCTGCGCGAGCTCGGCGAGCTGGCCGGGGCCGACGTGCTGGTCGACCCGGCCGACCTGGAGCTCGACGCCGCGGCCGGGGAGCGCGCGGCGGCCGACCGCGTGGTGTCCCGGAACCTGGCGGTGCTGCACCAGTGGGCCGCGCGGGTGGGTGGGGAGTCAGGTGCACAGCCGGGCCGGGCGACGGTGACGTTGCGGTTCTTCGCCCGCCCGGTGCGCCTCCTCGGCGAGGACCGGGTGACCGGCGTGGAGGTCGAACGCACCGTCGTGGACGCCGACGGCCGCGCCTCGGGCACCGGCGAGACGGACGTCCTGCCCGCCGACCTGGTGGTCCGCTCGGTCGGGTACCGCGGCGGCAAGCTGCCCGAGCTGCCGCTGGACCCGCACCGTGGCACGGTCCCCAACGAAGCAGGCCGGGTGCTGCGCGGCGGGCAGCCGGCACCCGGCGAGTACGTCGCCGGCTGGATCAAGCGCGGGCCCACCGGGGTCGTCGGCACCAACAAGCACGACGCCCGCGAGACGGTGGCGACGCTGCTGGCCGACGTCGCGGCCGGCGCCGTCCGGCCCGGTGGCAGCGGGGACGACGACCTGGTCACCGCGCTGCGGGCCGGCGGCGCGGACCCGGTGCTGCTCGAGGACTGGCGGGCCATCGACGCCGCCGAGGTCGCCCTGGGGGCCAGCCGCGGCCGCGCCCGGACCACGCTGCACGAGTGGGAAGCGCTGCTGGCGGCGGTGCGCGAGGCGGCCGCCCGGGCCCGCTGAGCCGGTCGGCCGACGGGGATGATGTGCGTTCCTGGCGCGTTCCGGCGCAAGAACTCGCCGCCCCCGCACAGCACCCCGGCGGCGAGCGGGTATTCGGGGACCGGTGCTCAGGCGAAGGCGCGCAGCAGCTCCCGCGCCACGTCGGGCGTGCCGGCGGCAAACCGGATCAGGGTCTCGGTGTCCGGCCGCAGCACCAGCGGCTCGCCGTCCGGCGTGAGCGCCACCCCACCGGCCGCCGCCAGCAGGGCCAGACCCCCGGCGACGTCGTGCACGTGGGTGCCGCTGCGGTCGAGGTTGTGCCAGGCGCCGGCCGAGCCGTCGGCCACCAGGCACAGGTCGATCGCGGTGCAGCCGGTGACCCGCACCCGCCGCGCGCCTGCGGGGACGACGACGACCCCGCCCGGCGGCGCGGTCGAGACGACGACCGTCGGGCCCGGCCGCGGCCCCACCGGCACGCCGTCGCGGGTGGTCCCCCGC
>JALYNA010000462.1 GCA_030773455.1 Actinomycetota bacterium | reverse complement strand
GTGCGGAGCTGCGGGCCGCGGTCGGCGGGCGCCATCCGGAAACGGACGGTCGTGCCCGCGGCCTCCGGGGCGTGCGCCACCTCGACATCGGTCGCCAGCGCGCTGATCAGCTCCAGGCCGCGCCCGCGGTAGCCGCGGTCGGCCGGTGGTGGCCGCCACACCCCCGTGTCGCGCACCTCCACCCGGACGCCGCCCTCGGCGTCGCGGGCCACCCGGTAGCTGCACCCGGCCTCGTCGGCGGCTGCCGCGTAGGCGTGCTCCACCGCGTTGGCCAGCGCCTCGCCCAGCGCCAGCTGCAGGTCCTCGGCGGTGTCGTGGGGCAGCCCGGCCGCCGCCGTCCACGCCGCCACGGCCCGACGGACCCCCGAGAGCCGCCGCGGGTCGGCCGGCAGCTCCGCGGCCAGGGGACCGGGCAGCAGCCGGGCGGCGATCAGCGCGACGTCGTCGGGCTGGTCGGTGTCGGCCAGGACCTCGGCGAGCAGCCGCCCGGTCAGTTCCGCCGGGTCCGACGCGGCGTGCCGGGCCGCGGCCGCGCGCACCCGCTCCAGGCCGTCGTCGAGGACCTCGCCGCGGCGCTCCACCAGCCCGTCGGTGTAGAGCAGCAGCGTCGCGCCCGGCGTGATCTCGCCCGTGCCCTCGGTGTACGGGCGCCGGCCGAGTGCGCCGAGGACGGCGCCGGAGCCCGCCCCGTCGAGCAGTCGCGCTCCGTCCGGGGTCACCAGGAGGGGCGGCGGGTGCCCGGCACGGGCCCACCGGACCGTGCCGGCCGCCGCGTCGAGGACCAGGCAGGCGGCGCTGCAGGCCAGCGCGCCGGGCAGCCGGGCGGCGAAGCGGTCCAGCAGCTCGAGCGCCTCTGCGGGGCTGCAGCCCTGCAGGACGGCGCCCGACAGCGCGCTGCGCAGCTGCCCCATGACCGCGGCGGCCGCCGGCCCCTGCCCGACGACGTCACCCACCGCGATCGCCACCCGGGAGTCGGCCAGCTCGACGACGTCGTACCAGTCCCCGCCGGCCTGGGTGCCCTCGGCGCCGGGGACGTAGTGCGCGGCCAGCGCTAGCCGCTCCAACGTGGGCAGCTGCGCCGGCAGCAGGCTCAACTGCAGCGTCTGGGCGATGCCCCGCTCGGCCCGGTACAGCCGGGCCCGGTCGAGGGCCTGCGCGCACTGCTCGGCGACGGCGAGCAGCATCGCGCGGTCGGTCGCCGAGAAGCGCTGCACCTCCGGCCAGGCGACCGACAGGACGCCGACCACCCGGCCGGCCGCGGACAGCGGCAGGGCCGCCACCGCGGCCAGTCCGAACTCCTCGGCGGACGCCGCGAGCTCCGGCGCCAGTGCGCGGCCGGCCGGGGGCTGCGCGGCGACGTCCTCCACTCACACCGGGCGCCGCTCGGCGACAGCGGTGGTGCTGACCAGGGGGGCCGACATCGGCAGGGTCCGCCACAGCTCCATGCCGGCCGGGCTGCCGCCGTCGATGGCCAGCGCGGACAGCGCGCGGTGGGACGGGTCGACCTCGTAGACCGCCACCCGGCTGGCCGGGCCGGTCAGGGCGCGGACGTGGCCGCCGGCCACCCGGGCGACCTCCAGCGGGGTGCTGGCCGCGGACAGCTCGGCGGTCGCCCGCTGCAGCAGTGCCAGCCGCCGTGCTGCGGCCCGCTCCTCGGCGAGCAGTACCGCGTTGTCCACGGCCAGTGCGGCGCGGCCGGCGATCTCCTCGAGCAGCACCCGGTCGTCGTCGTCGTAGGGCGGTGCCGCGGTCTGGCGGCCCAGGGCGAGGACGGCGAGCAGCCGGCCGCGGACGGAGAGCGGCACCGCGATGGCCGACAGCAGGCTGTGCGGCCACCCCAGCTCCGTGTCGAGGGACGCATCCGGCCAGGGCAGTCCTGCGCGCAGCACCGGTCGGCCGGTGGCCAGCACGTCGAGGCTCATGCCGCTGTGCGGGTCCAGGCCGGCCAGCGCCGCTTCGCTCGCGCGGTCCAACCCGGCGATCCCGGCGAAGCGCAGCCGGCCGTCGTCCCGCAGCAGCCGCACGCTGCACAGGTCGGCCAGCCGGCGCTCGACGAGCAGGTGGGCCAGGGCACCCAGCTGACCGTCGACGGTGGTCTCCCGGTCCAGCGCGGTGCCCACCTCGGCCAGCAGCGTCTGCCGAGCGGTCTCGCGGGTCCGGGCATTGATGTCGGTGCAGCTACCCACGTAGCCGGCGAAGGTCTCCCCCGCACCGATCGGCGCGACCCGCTCCAGCAGCCAGTGGTAGGTCCCGTCGGCGCGGCGCAGCCGGACGTCGATCTCCCACCCCTCGCGCCGCGCGCTCGATGCGTCGACCACCTCGGCGTAGCGGTCCCGGTCCTCCGGGTGCAGCCCCTGCTCCCAGCCGTGCCCGAGCTCCTCGCGGGCCGAGCGGCCGGTGAACTCGGTCCAGCCGCGGTTGACGAAGACGCGGCGTCCGTGGGCGTCGGCCACCCAGATGAGCGCCGGCGCCAGGTCCGCCATGGCGGTGAACTGCTCCTCCGCGGCCCGCCGGGCCCGGCCGAGCTGCAGGTGTGCGCCGACCCGGGCGAGCAGCTCCTGGGCGGAGAACGGCTTGACCAGGTAGTCGTCGGCCCCGGCGGCCAGGCCCTCGACGGCGGCCTCCTCGCCGGCCCGGGCCGACAACAGCACCACCGGGACGCGGGCGGTGCGCGGCTCGGTGCGCAGCGCGGCCAGCAGCCCCATGCCGTCCATCTCGGGCATCATCACGTCGCTGACGACGAGGTCCGGTGGGTCGGTCAGCGCGGCGTCGAGCGCCTGGCGCCCGTCGGCCACCGCCCGGACGTCGTAGTGCGGGCCCAGCAGCCGCAGCAGGTACCCCCGCATGTCGGCGTTGTCGTCGGCGACCAGCACCCGCCCGGAGGCCGCCGTCGCGCGGCGGCCCCCCGACGCGAGGTCGGCGCCGGCCGTGCCGTCGGCGTCCGGCAGCCAGCGCAGCGCCTCGGTGACGAACGGGACGGCGGCCGGGGACACGGCGGGCGCATCGGGGGCCGGTTCGGCCAGCTGGTCGGCAGGCAGGTGAGCGGTGCCCAGCGGCAGGGTGACGGTGAATGTCGTGCCGGCGTCCGGAACGCTCTCGACGTCGATGGTTCCGCCGTGCAGGCCGACCAGCTCGCGCACCATCGCCAGGCCGATGCCGCTGCCCTCCCCGGACCGTCCGCGCGCGTCGGCCACCCGGTGGAAGCGCTCGAACAGCCGGGGCAGCTCGTCGGCGGGGATGCCGGTGCCGGTGTCGCTGACCGTCAGCCGCGCTCCGCCCTCGTCCTGCCGGAGCCGGACCGCGATGCCGCCGGCCAAGGTGAACTTCAGGGCGTTGGACAGCAGGTTGAGGACCACCTTCTCCCACATGTCCCGGTCGACGTGCACCGGACCGTCCAGCGGCGGACAGTCGACGGTGAAGTCCAGTCCCGCCCGGACGACGGCCGAGCGGAAGACGCTGGCCAGCTCCGCCGTGGTGGCGGCGAGGTCCACCGGCTCGAAGCGGGCGTCGATGCGGCCGGCCTGGATGCGGGAGAAGTCCAGCAGGGTGTTGACCAGCTTGCCCAGCCGCTGCGCGTTGCGCTCGATGACCTCCAGCTCCTCGCGCAGCCGCGGGTCGGCTGCGGCCGCCGGGGAGGCGAGCAGCTCGGCGACGGGGCCGGCGATGAGCGTCAGCGGGGTCCGGAACTCGTGGCTGACGTTGCTGAAGAAGTCGGTCTTGGCCCGGTCCAGCTCCGCCAGCGCCTCGGCCCGCCGCCGCTCGGCCAGGTAGGCCGCGGCGTCGGTGACGGCGGTGGACACGTGCCCGCCGACCAGGTCGAAGAAGCCCCGGTAGTCGGCGTCCAGCTCCCGGTACGGGTTCACTCCGCAAACCAGGACGCCGACCCGCTCGGCGGTCCCGGACACGGTGATCGGCAGGACGACGGCCTGGTCGGGAACGGAGTCACCGGCCGGGCCGGGCACGAACCACGACCGGTCGCCCGACCGCATGCCGCCGACCACCTCCGCAGGGCCGCCGGCGGCTACCCGCCGGACCGCGGCGTCCGCCTCCGGGCCCAGCAGCACCCCCTCCGCGGCTGGGCTGCCGGCAACGACCCCGCCCCACGCCACCGGCCGGAGGGCGCCGGCGTCGTCCGTGCGCAGGTAGGCCACCGCGAACGGCACGGGAGCGCGGTGCCCGTTCAGGACCGCGACGGCCGCCCGGCAGGCCTCGTCGAGCGTGCCCACCGAGGCGGTGGACACGTCGCCGAGGTCGCGCAGGGCCCGCAGCCGGCGCTCACCCAGCACCCGCGAGGTGGTGTCGGTGACCGCGATGAAGACGCCGCCGACCCGGTTCTCGTCGGGGACCGGGCTGTAGGAGAAGGTCCAGAACGTCTCCTCCAGGTAGCCGTGCCGGTGCAGCAGCAGCCTCTGGTCCTGCGAGAAGGTCGCGTCTCCGCCTGACAGGACCTGCTCGGCGAGCGGGCCGAGGTCGTTCCAGGCCTCGGCCCACACCGCGGACGCGGGGCGGCCGAGGGCGGCCGGGTGCTTGGTGCCGAGCAGGGGCAGGTAGGCGTCGTTGTAGAAGACCGTCAGCTGCGGGCCCCACCACACGAGCATCGGGAACCGCGAGGACAGGCAGATGCTCAACGCCGTCCGCAGCGCCTGGGGCCAGCCGTGGGCAGCCCCATGGGGGTGCCGGTCCAGTCCGTCGCGGAGACCCGGGCGTCCATCGGGAGCAGGGCCGCGTCGTCGGTCACCGCGCCATCACGAGGGGATGGTAGGTCGGGGGCCGCCCCTGCGGGCTGCGGGCCCGGCGGTGCGCGGGCCGCGCCCGGCGAGTCGCTCCGGGCCGGCCCTCGAGAGCCTGCTGCCCCACCGACGACCGTCCGCGGACGCGCGGCTCCCGCGACGGGTCAGCGGCCCCAGCTGTCGTCCTGCGGCGCCGTCTCCAGGCCGACCCCGCCGAAGGCCAGGTCGGCGTGCACGCGCAGGTCGGCCCCGCGCTCGTCGTCGGTGCGGACGACGTCGGCGCCCTCGGCGACACCCACCCCGCCGGGGCCGCGGCAGCTCCACCACACGCGCCAGCCGGCCGGCACCCGCACCGACACGCCTCCCATCAGCAGCCGCACGGTGAGGTCCACCCCGCCGGGCACCCGCGGGACGGCGCTGAGGTCGAGCCGGACGCCGCCCATCAGCACGTCCAGCCGCACGCGGGAGAGCTCCGGGTGCACCGGCCGCAGCTCGACGCCGCCCAGCACGACCACCCGCCGGAGGCCGGCCGTGCTCTCGTCCCCCTCGTCCTTGCGCCGGGCCACCAGCCGGCCGACGACGGCGAGCACGGCCTGCAGCACCCACCAGCGCAACAGCCAGGGCAGCACCCGGCGGACGGCGGGCGGCAGGGGGCGCGAGGTCCTCATGCGGCCAGCCTGCCCGCCGTCCGTCCCGGTGCCCAGACCTCGTGCGTGTGGCGGACCGCGCCCTCGGGCACGCGACCCGCTCAGGCCTCGGTGCGCAGGCGGTAGAAGCGGAAGAAGTCGTGCTCGACGGGGAGGACCTCGACCCCGGCGAACCCGGCCTCGCGGGCGTAGCGCTCCATGGTGGCCGGCCGCATCACCGTGCCGGTACCCACGGAGGGCCGGGTGGACAGCCCGTCGGGCAGGCAGCAGGTGAGGCTGTAGCCGTACATCAGCCGCTCGATCGCGTCGCCGGGTGCGGTGAACCGCTCGGCCACCTTTTCGTCCACGACGAGCACGATGCCGCCTCGGCGGACCATCCGGCGCATCGCGGCGAGCACCGCCACCGGGTCGGCGAGGTCGTGCACGCACTCGAAGGCGGTCACCAGGTCGTAGCTGCCCGGCTCCCCCGCGTCCGCGGCGTCCACGGCGGCGAACCGCACCCGGTCGCCGACCCCGGCCTCCTCGGCGTTGCGCCGGGCCTGCTCGACCGACGGCTCGTCGACGTCGAAGCCGTCGACGCGAGCCTGCGGGTAGGCCCGGGCGATGCCGATGGAGGACCACCCCCTCCCGCAGCCGACGTCGGCGACCCGGCCGCCGGCCCGGAGTGCGGCGTCGACCTCCGGCACGGAGGCGAGGTCTGCGACGCCATGACGCCGAGGAAGTAGGACCGGTTGCAGGCCGCCTGGGCGTCGCGGGCCTCGCCCATCTCCGCCCAGGAGAGCCCGCCGCCGGTGCGGTAGACCTCGAGCAGCCGGGGGACGTTGCGGGTGAAGACCAGGGCGGCGTGCACGAACGGCGGCATGTAGGCGAGGTCGTCCCGGTCAACCAGGACGGGCCGGTGCGCCTCGGGCAGGTGGTAGCGGCGCTCGTCGGCGCGACCGCGGCGTCGTCCACGGTGAGGACACCGGCCACCGCCTGCTGCTCCAGCCACTCGTGGGCGTAGCGGGGGGCGGTTCTGGTACGTGCGGCCAGCTCGGGGGGCGGTGGTGGGGGCCTCGGCCACCGCGCGGTACCAGCCCAATTCGCTGCCCAGGTGGACCGCGGCCAGCTCGAGACTCGCCGTGACCGACTCCAGGAGGCGCTCAGCCAGGGCGGTGGTGGCGTCGACGGGTGGGGTCTCGGTCGTCGTCATGCCCCCGACCGTGGCCCGCCCGGGTCAGGCGGGCCAGGGCCCTGTGGCCCCACGTCAGCGGCCGGGCGCCCGCGGTCGGGGCGGCTCAGTACCGGAAGCGGTTGACCGACGCGCTGAGCGACGACGCCATCCGAGCCACCTCGTCCAGCGCGGTCCGTGCCTCGGTCATCGCACGGGTCGTGGCCTGGGCCGTCGAGGCCACCGAGGCGTGTTCTCCGCGATTGACCGGCGGAGACGCTGCCTTGGAGACGTTGCGGTTCATCTCCGTGGTCGTGGCGGTCTGCTCCTCCACGGCGGCGGCGATGGTGCTCTGGGAATCGTTGATCCTGGCGATGATCGAGGAGATCTCACCGCTGGCCTGCACCGCGCCGTCGGTGTCGGCCTGGATCGCCTCGACCCGGGCGGTGATGTCCTTCGTGGCGCGGGCGGTCTCCTGCGCCAGTTCCTTGACCTCGTTGGCCACGACGGCGAAACCTTCCCGGCATCACCGGCCCGCGCCGCCTCAATCGTCGCGTTGAGCGCCAGCAGGTTGGTCTGCTCGGCGATGGAGGTGATGACCTTCACCACGCTCGCGATCTCCACCGAGGACTCGCCCAGCTTGGCGACCGTCGCGTTGGTGGTGTCCGCGACCGTGACCGCCTGGGACGCCACCCGGACGACCTCGCTGGCGTTCTGGGCGATCTCCCGGATGGAGGAACCCATCTGCTCCGAGCCCGCGGCCACCGTCTGGACGTTGGTCGAGACCTGACCGGCCGCGCCGGCCACCACCCCGCTCTGCGCGGACGAATCCTCGGTCAGCCGCCCCATCTCCTGCGCGGTCGCCGACAGCTGCTCGGTGGCCGAGGCGAGCGCGCTCGTGGTGTCGCCGATGCCGCTCAGTACCGCACGCACGTTGGCCATGGACGCCTCGAGCGCGGCGGCCATCCGGCCCACCTCGTCGCGGCTGGAGACCCCCGTAGGTCGCCCTCGGCGAGCCCCCCGAGGACCGCGCCGACCCGCCGCAGGGGGCCGATCACCGACCGGGTGACCACCCAGCCCAGGAAAGCGAGCAGCGCCACGCTGCCGACCGCGACGGTCACCAGCGCCGTCACCGCCGAGGAGCGGTGCTCGGCATCGGCCCCCGCCGCCCCCTCGGCGGCGGCGATCGCCTCGCCCACGGCGGGCAGGTCGGCCTCCAGGGCCTCGAAGGCCGTCACGAACTGCGGGTAGGCCGCCCGCGCCGCGGTGACGTCCGTCCCGGCGGCCCGGATGATCTGCTCGGCGGAGGCCAGGTAGGCGTCCACCGCCGGGACCACGCCGTCCACCGTCGCGCGGACGTCGGAGCCGAGGCCGGCCTCGGTGACCTGGGTCAGCGTGGCGTAGAAGCTGGCGGAGTGCTCCGCGAGGTCGGTTACCGTCGAGTCGTACTGCGGGCCGCGACCGTCCAGGAGCGCCTGCAGCACGTCGGCCCGCACGGCGTCGTGCATCATGTCGGCCTCCAGCGCGGCCCCCTGGCCGTCTTCGAGGCCATCAGCGCCGCCTTCGGGCCTCCGGTGCCGGTGATCTCGCTGACGGCGATCACGGCGAAGACGCCGAGGGAGACGGCGCCGGCCGCGACCAGCGCGGAGAGCTTCCCGCCCAGCGGGCGGTCGGACCATGCGGTGGCGAGGGACATGAGGTGCCTTCCGGAGGAACACGTCGGCGCACGTGCGCCGACGAGGTGTTCGGCGACCTCCGGGCGGGCTTGAGCTGAGACCCTGAAGTAAGCCCCGCCGGTGCCACTATCACACCGCCCCGCCCTCGCGGACCGGCTCAGCGGCGGGTGGAGACGGTGACGGTGAACCGGCGGTCGGCCCCGGCCACCCGCGTGGGCCCGACCAGCCGGCGCAGCGCGGCCCGGTGCGGAAGCCGGTTGTTGTAGACGCACCACAGCTCCCCGCCGGGCCGCAGCACCCGCCCCGCCGCGGCGAAGAGCCGGTCGGCCGCACCCGTCACCACGGCTCCGCCGAGGTGGAACGGCGGATTGCAGACGACCAGGTCGACGCTCGCGTCCGGGACGGTCGACGCCGCGTCGTCCCGCACCACCCGCACCCGGTCGGCGACCCCGTTGGCCGCCGCGGTCTCCTCCGCCGAGGCCACCGCCGCTGCGGACTGGTCGCTCGCCAGTACCGCCAGCTCCGGGCGGGCGACCGCCAGTGCCGTGGCCAGCACGCCGGTGCCGCAGCCGAGGTCCAGCGCCGTCCCGGCCGCGGGGGCGGCTTCCGGCAGAGCGGCCAGCAGGGCACGGGTGCCGGCGTCCACCCGGATGCCGGCGAACGCCGCGCCGTGCGCGCACACGACGAGCCCCAGGTCGCGGTGCTCCTGCCGGCGGGGGAAGGACGACGTCACCCCCGGCCGGGGCCCGCGGGCGACCAGCACACGCGACTTCTGCCGGGCCAGCGTCGCGGAGACGTGGGCGAAGCCGACGCCGAGCACGTCGTTCATCGCGTGCGTCATGTGCTTGACCCGCCCGCCGACGAGCAGCGTGACGTTCGGCGCGGCCGACGCGGCCACCACCTCGGTGAGCTCGCGCAGCGCGTCGAGGGACTTCGGCGCCTTGGCCAGCACGAGCCGGGCGCCGCCCGCCAGCTCGGGGCCCAGCGGCAGGGATCGGTGGGCGCCGAGCAGCCCGGTGCGCTCGGCGTTGCGGGCCAGCGCCAGCTCGCCGACCAGCGGGTCCTGGTGCACCCGCACGTCCTGCGCCCCGGCGGCGACCGCGCCCAGGGTCAGCGCGCCGTAGGAGTCGTCGACGACGGCAACCTCGCCGGGGCCTGCCGCCGCCAGCAGGTCGGCGGCCTCGTCGAGCAACAGCCGGTCGGTCGCGTCGACGGCGACCAGGTCCGGGGCCTCGACGTCCGGCTCCCGCCGCAGCTGCTCGAGCACGCTCACGACATCAGCCACCGGCTCGCCTCCGCAGCGCTGGAACGGCCTCGTCCCGGGTCCCGCCCCGAGCGTACGAGGGGTGGGGAGGACGAGGTCCTTCTTCAGACGCCGGAGAGGCCGACCGGGCAGGAGACGCCGGTCGAATGGATCGGGCAGTAGCCGTTCGGCACCTTGTACAGGTACTGCTGGTGGTAGCCCTCGGCGTAGAAGAAGTCGCCGAGCGGCGCGATCTCCGTGGTGATCTCGCCGTACCCGGCCGCCGTCAGCCGGGCCTGGAACACCTCGCGGCTGGCGCGGGCGGCCGCCTCCTGCTCCGGCGTCGCGACGTAGATCGCCGAGCGGTACTGGGTACCGACGTCGTTGCCCTGCCGCATCCCCTGCGTGGGGTCGTGGTCCTCCCAGAAGACCTTGAGCAGCTGCTCGTAGGAGGTCACCGCCGGGTCGAAGACGACCAGCACGACCTCGGTGTGGCCGGTCCGCGCCGAGCAGACCTCCTCGTAGGTCGGGTTGGGCGTGTAGCCGCCGGCGTAGCCGACCGCGGTCGAGTAGACGCCCGGCTGCTCCCAGAAGACCTTCTCCACACCCCAGAAGCACCCGGCCCCGAAGACGGCGGTCTGCATGCCCTCGGGGAACGGCGGCTGGATGCGGTTGCCGTTGACCGCGTGCACCTCGGGGACGTGCGGCAGCGGCGTCGGGCGGCCCGGCAGCGCGGCCTCGGCTGCCACCGGCTGGGTCTTGAACCGGGAGAAGAACATGCTCCGAGCGTAGGCCGGGTCTGCAACCGGACCGGCGGACCGACCAGGGCCGATGCAGGATCGGACCGTGACGACGACGCGTGAGTGGCACCTGGCGGCCCGGCCGCACGGCGAGCCGACCCCCGAGGACTTCCGCCTGGTGGAGGTGCCGGTCCCCGAGCCGGCCGAGGGGCAGGTCGTCGTCCGGATGGTGGTCATGTCGGTCGACCCGTACATGCGGGGCCGGATGCGGTCGACACCGTCCTACGCGCCACCGTGGCAGGTCGGCGAGGTGATGAAGGGCGGCGCCGTCGGCCGGGTGGTCGACTCGCGCGCGCCGGAGCTGCCGGAGGGGTCGCTGGTCCTCACCGACGCCGCCTGGCGCGAGATCGCCGTCCTGGACGCCGCGGCCGTCACCCGGCTCCCGGCCGCGGAGGACGTCGCGTCGTCCTGGTACCTGGGCGTGCTGGGCATGCCCGGGCTGACCGCGTACGCCGGGCTGTTCCGGGTCGGCGCCTTCCGCGAGGGCGACGACGTGTTCGTCTCCGGGGCCGCCGGCGCCGTGGGCAGCCTGGTCGGCCAGTTCGCGCGGCTGCGCGGCGCCGGCAGCGTGGTCGGCAGCGCCGGGTCGGCGGAGAAGGTGGCCTGGCTGCGGGATCTCGGCTTCACCGCGGCCTTCGACTACCACGACGGGCCGGTGGCGGAGCTGCTCTCGCAGGCCGCCCCGGACGGTATCGACCTGTTCTTCGACAACGTCGGCGGCGAGCACCTGGAGGCTGCGATGGGCGCGTCCCGGGTGCACGGGCGGGCCGCGCTGTGCGGCTCGATCTCCGGCTACAACGCCGTCGAGCCGCCGCCCGGGCCTCGCAACATGTCCCTCATGGTGGGCAAGCGGCTCACCCTGCGCGGCTTCCTCGTCAGCGACCACGCCGACCTGCGGCCCGAGTTCACGGAGACGGTGACCGGCTGGCTGCGCTCGGGCGACCTCGTCGTCCGGGAAACCGTGCGCGAGGGGATCGAGGAGGCGGTGCCGGCCTTCCTGGACCTGCTGCGCGGGGGCAACGTCGGGAAGATGGTCGTCCGCCTGGCGCCCGACCCCGACTGAGGTTCCCGCCGTCCCCTTCGGGGCAGGATGCCGATCATGTGGCTCTTCCTCACCAGCCGGCTGCGCACCTGGCTGCTGCTCACCGTCGTCGTCCCCCTGGCCACCGGTCTCCTGCGCCGGATCGGGCAGGCCATCGAGCGGCGCACCGGTGCTTCTCCGGTGACCCGGGCCCTGTACCGGGCCGGCGACCTCGGCGACCGCGCCCGCGCGACGCTCCGCGGCGGGTGCCGGCGCCGGTGACCTCCGGCGACCGGCGCCCGGCCCTCGAGCACCAGCCGGCCCCGGGTCCGACCCGGGCGCTCGCCGTCTTCTGCCACGGCGGCACCGTGGCCAGCGTCGAGCCGCCCAAGGAGCGGGCGCTGTCGCTGCTGCGGATGCGCGCCATCGATCAGTTCGTGCGCGCCTCCGCCGCCGAGCGGGGCTTGAGCACGTACTTGCTGCGCTACCGGGTGGCCGGCTGGAACGGGGTGGCCGCCGACGCGCACGCCGACGTCCGGTGGACCCTCGAGGAGCTGCGGGAGCGCCACGGGGACGACGTCCCCGTGGTCTTGGTCGGCCACTCCATGGGCGGCCGCGCGGTGCTGCGCGCCGGCGGGCTGGGCGGGGACGGGGCACAGGTCCGCGCCGTCTGCGCGCTGGCTCCGTGGACGCCGCCGGGCGAGCCGGTCGGGCACCTG
>JALYNA010000461.1 GCA_030773455.1 Actinomycetota bacterium | reverse complement strand
GTTGCCGCGGTTGAACCAGCGCACCGTGCCGCCGTGGCGGCTGGCGCCCTCCAGGTTGAGCTGCCCGTCGGCGAGCCCCAGCTGCCGGGCCACGAGCCCGTAGAGCGGGGCCAGCTCGCCGGCGTGCACCAGGGGCTGCCCGTCGTCGAGTCGCACGAGCACGCCGCGCGTGCGCCGGTCCGTCGACCCCGAGCCGAGCACCAGGACGGCCGGCTCCCCGTCGACGTCCGCGGGGCAGGCGACCTCGAGGTCGGGCTTGAGGCGCTTGGTCCCCGCCGCCTCGCTGAACCGGTCGTGGCCCTCCACGGGCGGCAGGAGGCGCAGCGGGACGACCGAGCCGGCCCGCCACCACCCGGCCGACGTCGAGTCGTCCTGGGCGACCAGCCAGCCGTCGCCGAGCGGCGCGATGGCGGAGGCCGCGGTCAGCGGCGTCGCGTCATCGAAGCGCAGCCCACGGACGTCGCCCACCGAGATGTGCACTCCCCCACTGTGCCTGTCCGCCCGGCGACCTGCGCCGGCACCCTGATCGGTGCCGCGCTGGCCAGCGTGGTCAGCACCGTCAGCGCCGCCCTCTACAGCAACTCCATGCAGAAGACCAACGAGCGGCTGCGGCGGGCCCGTGAGCAGCTCGCCCGGCAGCAGTCCCACGAAGCGAGGACCGCGACGGCCCCGGCCGCTGCTGCGGCCCCCGAGACGCGGGCACTGCCCACCCGCCTCAGCCGGAGGAGTCCGGTAGCTCCTCGGAGGCCCCGGCAGAGGACGGGACGTCACCTGCCGGCGAGGCCGAGCCCACCCCCTGAGGCGGCAAGGCCGCGCGGCCTCGGGCACACCGGGGCCGCGGGCCGGTCAGGCCCGGACGGCGACCGTCGCGTCGAACCAGACCTCCAGCTGCTCGGCCGGCATGGGGCGGCAGACGTAGTAGCCCTGCGCCACGTCGCAGCCCATCGCGCTCAGGCTGTCGTAGGTCGCCTCGTCCTCGACCCCCTCCGCCACCGTGGTCAGCCCGAGGTTGTGCCCGAGCTCGACCACCGAGCGCACGATGAGTGCGTTGCCCGGGTCTTCCGTCATGGGGGCGACGAAGGATCGGTCGATCTTCAACTGGTGCACCGGCAGGTCCTTGAGCTGCGCCAGTGAGGTGTACCCCGCGCCGAAGTCGTCGATGGACAGCGTGACGCCGCACTCGGCCAGCCGGGTGAGGATCCGCCGGGCCCGGTCCGGGTCGGCCATGATGGCGCTCTCGGTGACCTCGAGCTCCAGGCAGGACGCCGGTACCCGCCAGTGCGCCAGCAGCTCCTGGACCTCGTCGACGAAGTGCTCGTCCAGCAGGTTGCGCGCCGAGACGTTGACCGCCACGGCGAGGGACCGGCCGGCATCGTGCCAGCGGGCGCACTGCTCCAGAGCCGCGTCGACGACGTACCGGGTCAGGGGTCGGATGAGCGGGGTGCGCTCGCCGAGCGGGATGAACTCCCCCGGCGGGATCAGGCCCCGCTGCGGGTGCTGCCAGCGCACCAGCGCCTCGACGCCGCACACGCCGACTCCGGGCAGGGCGACCTTCGGCTGGAAGTGCAGGACCAGCTCGCGGTTGTCGATCGCCCGGCGCAGCTGGCCGAGCAGGCCCAGCCGCTCGGGGCTGTGCTCGTTGAGCGAGACGTCGTAGACGCATACGCCCAGACCCCGGTCCTTGGCCGAGTACATGGCGATGTCGGCGTTCTGCAGCAGCGACTCGACGTCGTCCCCGTGCGTGCCGGACAGTGCGATGCCGATGCTGGCGTCGACGTCCAGCAGACGCCGTCGACCTCGATGGGCGCCTCCATCGCGGCCAGCGCCCGGACGGCGAGCAGCCGCGCGGACTCCTCGTCGGTGACGCTGGGCAGCAGGATGGCGAACTCGTCGCCGCCGAGCCGGGCGACCGTGTTACTGCCCCGGACCGGGCACGCAGCCGGTCGGCCACCGCCTGCAGGACGACGTCGCCGTAGGCGTGGCCGAGGGTGTCGTTGATCTCCTTGAACCGGTCCAGGTCGATGAGCATGAGCCCCACCGCGCCGACGCCGGAGCCGGCCAGCGCGTCGTCCCCACGCTGGCGCAGCAGGGTGCGGTTGGGCAGACCGGTCAGGGCGTCGTGCAGGGCCTGCTGCCGGTTCCGCTCGGCCTGGGCCACGGTCGCGCGCCGGCTGCGGGTGAGCACCCGGGTGAACCAGCCGACCAGGGCCAGCCCGGCGCCGAACAGGATCGGCGTGGCGATCAGCAGCGCCTGCTGGACGTCGCCCATGAACTCCAGCGACTCACCGGCCCTCGCCCAGTGCAACTCTGCCTCGGCCTGGATCTGGTCCTCGAGCTTCTCGAAGTGCGGGTCGACGTAGAGGTCCTCGAAGTCGTCGGCGATCCTGGGGTTCTCCGCGGTGGCAGCCAGGAGCTGCTCGACGGCGTACTCGTATCGGGCGTGCAGCCGCAGCCACTCCACGACCGGGTCGTCGTGGTCGGCGTGCGAGACGGCACCCATCCCCACGATCGCCGTGCGGGTGGCTGCGCTGGTCGCCTCGTACTGTGCGCGCAGCGCGGCAGACGGCCCGCTCGCGAGCAGGTCGACGAGCGACTCCTGCGCCATGAGCGACCGCTCGGTCTCCTCCGACCACCTGGACACCGCGGCGCTCTCCTGGGCCTTCGTGGAGGCCCGGGCGTTGGTCACCGCGGCGGCCACCGAGAAGACGGTCAGCACCAGCAGGACGGCGACGAGGCCGGCGGTCGCGGCGTGGGTGGACAGCCGGAGGGGCGCGCGGGGCCGCGCGCAGATCGCGGCCCGGCGTCGTGCGCTGGACCGGAACGGCCAACGGCTGGAGTACATCGCTCCTCGTCCTCGCCGCACCCGCTCGGCGCAGGCGACAGGGGAGGCATCATGATCGGCCAGGCCGATACACCCCATAGCCGCGCCTGCCCTCCCAAGGGGTGAGCGGTGGGTCAGGACCGGCCGAGCAGCTCCCGGACCAGTGGCACGAGCGCGGCGAAGGCCTGACCGCGGTGGCTGCGCGCATCCTTCTCCGCTGCGGTGAGCTCGGCGGCGGTCCGCTCCAGGCCGTCGGGCAGAAACACCGGGTCGTACCCGAAACCGTTGGAGCCCCGCCCCTCCCGCACCACCTGGCCGCGCCAGGACCGCTCGAGCACGCGCTCGGCGCCGTCCGGCGTGACGACCGCGGCCGCGCAAACGAACGCTGCGCCCCGCCGCTCGTCCGGGATGTCGGCCAGCTGCCCGAGCAGCAGCGCGGTGTTGGCGGGGTCGTCCCCGTGCCGGCCGGCCCAGCGCGCGGACAGGACGCCGGGCATCCCGTTGAGCGCGTCGACGGTCAGACCGGAATCGTCGGCGACGGCGGGCAGACCGGTGTACCGGACCGCCTCACGCGCCTTGAGCAGCGCGTTCTCCGCGAACGTCGCACCGGTCTCGGGGGCCTCGGGGTACTCGGAGACGTCGCGCAGCCCGACCACGGCGACCCCGGGGACGGAGCTGGCCAGCAGCCGCTGCAGCTCGGCGAGCTTGCCGGGGTTGCGGGTGGCCAGCAGCAGCCGGTCGCTCATCGGGCGGTGGCCTGCTGCAGGGCCTCGGCCTGGATGCGGGTCAGCTCGGCGCAGCCGCCGACCGCCAGGTCGAGCAGCGCGTCGAGCGTGCCGCGGTCGAAGACGCCGTTCTCCGCGGTGCCCTGCACCTCGACGAAGCTGCCGTCACCCGTGCACACGACGTTCATGTCGGTGCCGGCGCGCACGTCCTCCTCGTAGGCGAGGTCCAGCCGCGGCTGCCCGTCGACGACGCCGACGCTCACCGCGGCCACCGACTGGAGCACGGCCTTGGGGCGGGCCAGCTTGCGGCGGCCTCCCAGCCACGTGACGGCGTCGGCCAGCGCGACGTAGGCGCCGGTGATGGCCGCCGTCCGGGTGCCGCCGTCGGCCTGCAGCACGTCGCAGTCGATGGCGATGCTGTTCTCCCCGAGCGCCGCCAGGTCGATCGAGGCGCGCAGCGAGCGGCCGATGAGCCGGCTGATCTCATGGGTGCGCCCCCCGATGCGGCCCTTGACCGACTCCCGGTCGCCGCGGGTGTGCGTCGCACGGGGCAGCATGGCGTACTCGGCGGTGACCCAGCCCAGACCCGAGCCCTTGCGCCAGCGCGGCACCCCCTCGGTGACGCTGGCCGCGCACAGCACTCGGGTGCGGCCGAACTCGACGAGGACCGAGCCCTCGGCGTGGTCGAGCCAGTTGCGGGCGATCGTCACAGGGCGGAGCTGGTCTGCCGCCCGGCCGTCGGGACGCGGGCGCGCGGCTGCTGCGGTCACGTACGCCGACAGTAGTGCGCCCGCATGGCCGGCTCGTGTCGCGGTGGACCGGTCGCGGAGGCCCGGAGGGTCTCCCGGCCGGGACACGGGCAACGGCTCCCCGACACCGGGGGACGGCACGTGGTCGCGGGGCGGCCCGGAGGGTCGCGGTGTAATCGCGGCATGCGATCAGAGCTGCGGACGGTCCGGACCGGAGGCGTGCCCACGGTGGTCGACCTCACCGACGAGTGCGCCGATTTCGTCCGCGACGAGGCCGACGGGTTGCTGCACGTCTTCGTGCCGCACGCGACCGCGGGCGTCGCCGTCATCGAGACCGGCGCCGGCAGCGACGACGACCTGCTCGCGCAACTCGACGTCCTCCTCCCCCGGGACGAGCGCTGGCGTCACCGGCATGGCAGCGAGGGACACGGCCGCGACCACGTGCTGCCGGCTTTCCTCCCGCCACAGACGAGCATTCCGGTGCTGGAGGGCCGCCTGCAGCTGGGCACGTGGCAGCGCATCTGCCTGGTCGACACCAACACCGACAATCCGCAGCGGCACGTCCGGCTCTCCTTCCTCGTCGGCTGACCCTCCCGGGGTGCGCCCCGTGGATCGCCGCCGGCGCGGCACGGCAGGATGCCGGTCATGACCGACAGCGAGAGGGGCCTCGACACGGCGCCCGTCCGCCTGGCGCCGGGCGACCCCGCGCCGGAGTTCACGCTGCCCGACGCCGAGGGCAACCCGGTGTCGCTCACCGACCACCGCGGCCGCCGGGTGATCGTCTACTGCTACCCGGCGGCCCTGACCCCGGGCTGCACCACGCAGGCCGTCGACTTCACCGCCTGCGCCGGCGACCTGGCCGAGGCGGGCCTGGACATCATCGGCATCTCGCCCGACCCGCCGGAGAAGCTGCTGCGGTTCCGTGAGGAGGAGAGTCTGGCGATCACCCTGCTGTCCGACCCGGACAAGCAGGTGCTGCGCGCCTACGGGGCGTACGGGACGAAGAAGCTGTACGGCAAGGAGGTCGTCGGCGTGATCCGGTCGACCTTCGTCCTCGACGCCGAGGGGCGCATCGAGAAGGCCGCCTACAACGTCAAGGCCACCGGCCACGTGGCCAAGCTGCGCCGCGATCTTGGCCTTTACTGAGCCCCGGCGGACCGCTTAGGCCCGCCACGTGCCGGGACGGGGCTGGCACTCCGGCCCGCACGGGTAGCCCTCCTCCCACGGGAAGTGCCCGTCGGCGGAACTCCAGGCCAGCTGGAACGCCGGCACCGAATACTCCGGCGGCCGCTAGTAGAAGCGGTTTGCCCCCAGCACCACCTCACCGGGGTTGGGCGAGACCTCCACGAACAGCCGGCCGGCCCAGTCGTCCCAGGTGATCAGCTCGCCCGGCAGCAGGTCGCGCCCGGCGGCGACCTCCCCGGCCGCCCGCTGCAGCACGCCATGGGTGGTGTCGACGCCCAGCCCGACCAGGACCAGTTCCGGATGGCCGAGCCCGAACAGGCCGATCGTGTAGCCGAAGGACGGCTCGTCGTCCTCGTCGCCGGAGCCGACGTACTGCACCGCCCACCGGTGCTGCCGGATCAGCCCGGCGAGGTGGGCGTCCTCCTGGTCGAGCCAGGCCGTGGTCTTCGGGTCGAGGGGCATGGGCGCAGCGTGTCCGCGAGGGGCGCTCCCCTGCCGGTGGGCTGTGGAGGGCCCGCCCCCTGTGGAACGGGGCCGCGAACTGTCACTCCCCTGCCGCTCCGCGCCGGGCCCGGGCGCGACGGCGGCCCTCGTGCATGGCCTGCACGCGGGCGACCGGGATGGTGTGACCCTCGGCGACCAGGTCGGCGGGCAGGTCCTGCGGATCGGGCAGCAGTGCCGTCCACGCGTCGCCGTCGCCGAGCCGTTCCGGCGCCGTCCGCACGGTGACGTCGCCGGGTCGCACCGCGGGCAGGTCCGCCCACGCCACCGGCGCTGACACCGGCAGACCCGGGCGGATGCGCGGGCTGTAGGCGGCGACGATCGTCGACGAGCCCGAGCGGGTGGAGTCGAGGAAGACCCGGCCGTGCCGGTCCTCCCGGATGTAGGCGGTCGTGGCCAGGTCCGGGTCGAGCGCGGCGGCGCGAGCGGCCAGCCCCCGGGTCGCGGCCGCGGCGTCCGCAGGTCCGGCACCCCGCACCGGGACGACGACGTGCACGCCCTTGGACCCGCTGGTCTTCACCGTCCCCGCCAGCCCGGCGTCGGCCAGCGCCCGCCCCACCAGCTGCGCCGCCTGCACGACCACACCGAAGTCGGCCTCCTCCGGCGGATCCAGGTCCACCACGATGCCGGTGGGCTGCTCCTCACCGGCGCGCAGCAAGGGCACGTGGAACTCCACCGCCCGCTGGTTGGCCAGCCACAGCAGCGTGCGCCGGTCGTCGCACAGCACCTGGTGCACCTCGCGGTTCGCCCCGGAGGACCAGACCGGGACGGTGCGCACCCACTCCGGTGCGCCCTTGGCGACGTTGCGCTGCATGAACGGCTCCTGGCCGGGCCGCACCCGCTTCACCGACAGCGGGCGGCCGGCCAATTGCGGCACCAGCCGGTCGGCGAAGGCGTCGAGGTGGTCGACCAGCTCGCCCTTGGTGACCTCGAGCCCGTCGCCCAGCGGGGCATCGAGGCTGGTCAGCCGGACGCCGTCCCGTTCGTCGTCGACCACCGGCCCACCGTGCCGCCCCCGGCCGGGCCCGGCAAGACGGCCCCGTCCCGGGTCCGGCCCTCGCCTGGTGACGTACTGGAACGGTCACCCTTCAGGGGCCCACGCCGAGCGTGCGAGGCGTGGGGGGAAGGGTGGTCCTCTTTCAGATGTCGTACGTGGTGGCGGGCTCGGCCAGCTCCGCGTCGGCGAACACGGCGCGGGCGTCGGCCAGTTGCGTGTCGGGGTCCACCCAGGCCGGGACGTGGGTGAGCAGCAGCCGGCCGACGTCGGCCGCGGCGGCGTGCTCCCCGGCCTCGCGGCCGGTGAGGTGCAGGGCCGGCGGCAGGCCGGGGACGTCGGGGTGCGCCGCCTCGGCCAGCAGGACGTCGGCACCGCGGGCCAGGTCGACGACGGCGGCGCTGGGACCCGTGTCGCCGGTGTAGACCAGCGACCGGCCGCCGGCGGTCAGCCGGATGGCGTAGCACTCGGCCGGGTGCACGGTGCGGACCAGCTCGGCCGAGAACGGCCCGAGGTCGAGGTGCCCGGCGCCCACCGGGACGAAGTCGAAGGCGTCGGTGATCCCCTCGCCGTCCATGTCGTAGGCGAGAGCGAGCCGGCGCTCGGCGCCGACCGGGGCGTACAGCGGGACCACCGCCCGGGTGGCGCGGCCGGAGTAGCGGCGCCAGACGACGAACGGCGCCACGTCCAGGCAGTGGTCGGCGTGCAGGTGGGAGAGGTAGACCGCGTCGACGGTGTCGGGGTCGGCGAGGGCCTGCAGCGCGCCGAAGGAGCCGTTGCCCAGATCGAGCAGGACGCGGAAACCGTCGTGCTCCACCAGGTAGCACGACGCAGGGGACGTCGGACCCGGGCCGCTACCCGAGCAGCCGACCACCGTCAGCCTCACGCGATGCTCCCCCGCTCGCTCTCCCTCGGCCCTGGTCAGGCTAACCGGGCCGGCGGGGAGACCGCCGTCACGCCCACAGCTGGCCCTCCAGCGCGGACGTCGCCTCCTCCAGCGTGCCGGCGTAGGCGCCGGTGGACAGGTACTTCCAGCCGCCGTCGCAGACGATGAAGACGATGTCGGCCTTGCGACCGGCCGCGACCTCCTTGTCGGCGATGCCCAGCGCCGCGTGCAGGATGGCGCCGGTCGAGATGCCGGCGAAGATGCCCTCGTCCTCGACCAGCTGACGGGTGCGGCGGAGCGCGTCCTGCGGGCCGACGCTGAAGCGGGAGTCCAGCAGGGCCGGGTCGTAGAGCTCCGGGACGAAGCCCTCGTCGATGTTGCGCAGCCCGTAGACCAGCTCGCCGTACCGCGGTTCGGCCGCGATGACGCGCACCTCGGGCTTCCTCTCCCGCAGGAAGCGGGAGACGCCCATGAGCGTGCCGGTGGTACCCAGCCCGGCGACGAAGTGGGTGATCGAGGGCAGGTCGGCCAGGATCTCCGGGCCGGTGCCGGTGTAGTGCGCCTCGGCGTTGGCCGGGTTGCCGTACTGGTAGAGCATCACCCAGTCGTCGTGCTCGGCGGCCAGCCCCTTGGCGACGGCGACGGCCTGGTTGGACCCGCCGGCCGCCGGGGAGCTGATGATCTGGGCGCCGTACATCTCCAGCAGCTGGCGGCGCTCGATCGAGGTGTTCTCCGGCATGACGCAGATCAGCCGGTAACCCCGCTGCCGGGCCACCATCGCCAGCGAGATGCCGGTGTTGCCGCTGGTGGGCTCCAGGATGGTGTCGCCCGGCTTGAGCCGCCCCTCCTTCTCCGCCGCCTCGATCATCGAGATGGCGGCCCGGTCCTTGATCGACCCGGTGGGGTTGTGGTCCTCGAGCTTGGCCCACAGCCGGACGTCGGGGGTCGGCGACAGGCTCGGCAGCCCCACGAGGGGGGTGTTGCCGAGCGAGTCGACGAGGGAGGCAAAACGGGCCATGGGGAGGGCTCTTCCGGGAGGCGGGCGGAGGTGCTGCGGGAGCGGCGGGCGCTCAGCAGCCGCCGGCGACCGCGGGGAGGATCGTGACGGAGTCGCCGTCCTTGACCTGGGTGTCCAGCGCACCGGTGAAGCGGACGTCCTCGTCGTTGACGTAGACGTTGACGAAGCGGTGCAGCTTGCCCTCCTCGGTGAGGAGGCGGTTCTTCAGACCCGGGTGCTTGCCGTCGAGGTCGTCGACGAGCGCGGCCAGGGTGTCCCCGTTCCCCTCGACGGTCTTGTTGCCGCCGGTGTGGGTGCGCAGGATGGTCGGGATCCGGACCTCGATGGCCATGGCGTGTGCGTTCTCCTCAGGGATCGGGGGTGCTGCGC
>JALYNA010000460.1 GCA_030773455.1 Actinomycetota bacterium | reverse complement strand
GGCGGCGGCCGCGGCCGTCGTCAGCGGCATCGAGGCCGCCGGCGGGACGGCTGCCGCCGTGCGCGCGGACGTCTCGGTCGAGGACGACGTCCTCGCGGCCTTCGCCGCCGCCGAGCGCCTGGGACCGGTGACCGGGCTGGTGGCCAACGCGGGCATCGTGGGCCCGCGGGCGCGGGTCGACGAGCTGACCGCCGAGCGGGTGCAGCGGATGCTGGCGGTCAACGTGCTCGGCACCGTCCTGTGCTGCCGGGAGGCGGTGCGGCGCATGTCCACCCGGCACGGCGGCGCCGGCGGATCCCTGGTGCTGGTCTCCTCCGCCGCCAGCCGGCTCGGCTCGCCCGGCGAGTACGTCGACTACGCCGCCAGCAAGGGCGCGGTCGACACCCTGGGGATCGGGCTGGCCCGGGAGGTGGCCGGCGAGGGCGTCCGCGTCAACGTCGTCCGCCCCGGCATCATCGAGACCGACATCCACGCCAGCGGGGGGCAGCCGGACCGCACCGCGCGGCTGGGGCCGACGGTGCCGATGGGCCGGGTGGGCACGGCCGAGGAGGTGGCCGCCGCCGTCCTGTGGCTGCTCGGCGACGGCGCCGGCTACTGCACCGGGAGCGTGCTCGACGTCGCGGGTGGGCGCTGAGCGAGCGGCCGGTCCACGGCTGCGGGTCCCCGCCCGGCGACCCGTCGGATCCGCTGTTTGGATGGGGGAGCCCGTCGGGACCCACCCGGCACCGACCCCAGGAGAACCCGATGGCCGATCTCACCCGACCCGACGTCGAGCCGCCGACCGGACCCGCCCCCGCCGACCTGGTGACGGAGGACCTCGTCGTCGGCGACGGGCCGGAGGCCAAGGCCGGCGACCTGGTGAGCGCCCACTACGTCGGCGTCACCCACGACGGCGGCGAGCAGTTCGACGCCTCCTGGGACCGCGGCGACCCGCTGGAGTTCCGGCTCGGGGTCGGCATGGTCATCCAGGGCTGGGACGAGGGCATCGCCGGCATGCGCGTCGGCGGACGCCGCCGGCTGACCATCCCGGCGCACAAGGCCTACGGCGACCGCGGCGCCGGCGGTGTGATCAAGCCCGGCGCGACGCTGGTCTTCGTCGTCGACCTGGTCGGGGTGCGCTGACCGCTCCTCCCGCGATCATGGCGCCGTGACCGCCGACCCGACCTCGGTCGTGGTCACGGCGCCATGATCATCGGCGAATGCCCGGAGCAACAACGATGTCGGCCGCCGGCGGTGCGAGCCCTCAGGTCAGCAGGTCCGCCGCCGAGCGCAGGGCCCGCTCGGCGCCGGCCGCCAGGTCCCGGACGACGTCGGCCGCCGGCCGTTCCCTTGTGACCAGCCCGACGGACTCCCCCGCATAGAGCGGGGCGGCGGACAGGTCACCGGTCCGGCGGGCCTCCTCCACCCGGCGGGCGGCACCGGGATCGGCCGCGAGCTCGGCCTCGCGGCCGTGCCACTCGCGGCTGAAGTCGTTGGTCACCGCCCGCCCCGGCCACCGCTGCGGCCAGGCCAGCCCCTGGGCCACGTCGAAGGCGCGGGTCAGCACGGTGTCCTCCCCCGCGGCGGCGCAGACGCGGGCCCGGGCGGCGGGGGAGTTGAGCGCCTCGGGGCAGGCGAGCAGCGGCGTGCCGATCCACACGCCGGCGGCGCCGGCCACCAGCGCCGCAGCCATCCCCGCACCGGTCGCGATGCCGCCGGCGGCGAGCACCGGCCGGTCGGCCAACGCCAGCACCTCCTGCAGCAGCGGCAGGGTGGCCCGGTGCCCGGTGTGCCCGCCGGCCTCGGTGCCCTGGGCGACGAGCAGGTCGACGCCGGCCGCCTGCGCACGCCGGACGTCGTCGGCGGTGTTCACCTGGGTGGCGACGGTGATGCCGGCGTCGTGCAGCCGGGCAACGGCGGGTGCGGGGTCACCGAACGAGACCGACACCAGCGCCGGGCGTGCGGCGATCGCGGCGTCGAGCAGCTGCGGGCGCTCGGCCAGCCCCCAGGCCATCAGGCCGATGCCGAAGGGGAGGCCGTCGGCCGCCGGGATCCGGGCCTGCTCGGCCACGAACTCCGGCGTCGCGGCATTGCCGACGCCGATCATCCCCAGGCCCCCGCCCAGCGAGACCGCCCGGGCCAGTGCACCGCCGGCCACGCCGGCCATCGGTGCTCCGACGACCGGCGCGGCCAGGGAGAAGGTCAGGGTCAGCGGCGTCCGGATCACGCGCTCCATCCTGCCGCCCCCTGCGCGGACGGGCGGCCTCCCTGCAGGGTCCCGCCGCGAGCTGCGAGTGGCGGGGGGCAGGGAGGTCCTTCTGCTACTGCGTCGCGGGCCCGCCCTGCTCGGTACCGGACAGCTGCCGGAGGAACTCGTGGCAGCGACGTGCCCGGGCGGAGTCGCCTTCCATGACCTCGCGGAAGAACGCCGCGATGTCCTGCAGTCCGGCGTTCTCCGCGTCGCGGACGTACTGGCCGTAGTCGTGCCCGGCCTTGAGCGAGTGGTACTGCACCGAGATGAGGTCGAAGGTGACGTCCTCAAAGCCGGTCTCACCGGTGGCCATCGCGGTTCTCCTCCTCGTCGAGGGACTGTGGGAGTCCGGTGCATTCCCGGCCGGCGGGGAAAGAAACGAACCTCCTCGTCACGGGCCCGGCTCAGGTGTTCGGGGTCTCCACCCACGCCCCGCCGACCACGGGCGGGCCGAACGCCTCGTCCTCCACGAGGCCTGCTCCGGTGGCCGCGGCTGCACCTGCCTCGCCGGCGGCGTCCGGGCCCACGGCCAACTCGTCCGCGCCGGTGGATGCGGCGTCGTCGTCGGTCGAGGCGAGGTCCTGGCCCTGCCCGTAGGCGCCGGGGTCGGCCTGCAGCGTGCGAGGGTCCGTCAGCGGGTCCGGGACGTCGGGGTCGGTGACGCTCATGTGCGTGCGGTGCCCGGACGGGTCGCACGCCAACCCGGCTCCGCGTGCGTCGCCGAGCTCGGCGAGGGCCGTGGCCGCCGGTCCCTCCGCCCCGCGGGGTAGACGTCTTATACGTAACATCTCTCACGGTTACAGTGGCGTTCTCCGCTTGTACGCTTTCCGGACCTGGCACCGTCGCCGGCCCAGTGGCCGTAGGCGGTCCGGAAGACAGCTGAGCAGGACGAGTACGAGCGCCGGCGAAACCCCGACCGGTGTACCCAGAGGATGGAGACGCCGTGACTTCTGTGGCCACCCCCGGTCTCGAGAACGCCCCGACGACCCACGCCCGGCTGCTCGCCTGGGTGCGGGAGATGGCCGAGCTGACCACCCCGGACCGCGTCGTGTGGGTGGACGGCAGCGACGAGGAGTGGGAGCGGCTCACCCAGCAGCTGGTCGACGCCGGCACCTTCACCCGCCTGGAGAAGAAGCCCAACTCCTTCTGGTGCGCCTCGGACCCCAGCGACGTCGCGCGCGTCGAGGACCGCACCTTCATCTGCTCGGTCGACGAGGCCGACGCCGGTCCCACCAACAACTGGATGGAACCCGGCGAGATGAAGGCGATCATGACCGAGCTGTACCGCGGGTGCATGCGCGGCCGGACGATGTACGTCATCCCGTTCTGCATGGGACCGGTCGAGGCCGAGAGCCCGATGTTCGGCATCGAGCTGACCGACTCGGAGTACGTCGTCGTCTCGATGCGGGTCATGGCGCGCATCGGCAGTCACATCCTCGAGGCGATGGGCACCGACCGGCCGTTCGTGCCGGCGATGCACTCCCTCGGCGCCCCCCTCGAGGAGGGCCAGCAGGACGTCCCGTGGCCCTGCAGCGACACCAAGTACATCACCCACTTCCCGGAGGAGCGGGCCATCTGGTCCTACGGCTCCGGCTACGGCGGCAACGCCCTGCTCGGCAAGAAGGCCTACTCGCTGCGCATCGCCTCGGTGATGGCGCGCGACGAGGGCTGGCTCGCCGAGCACATGCTGATCCTCAAGCTCACCAGCCCGCAGCAGAAGACCTACTACGTGGCCGGGGCCTTCCCGTCGGCCTGTGGCAAGACGAACCTGGCGATGCTGGAGCCCACCATCCCCGGGTGGAAGGTCGAGACGATCGGCGACGACATCGCCTGGATGCGTTTCGGCGAGGACGGCCGGCTCTACGCCATCAACCCCGAGTACGGGCTGTTCGGTGTCGCGCCGGGCACCGGCTGGGACACCAACCCCAACGCGATGCGCACCATCGACCGGGGCAACTCCGTGTTCACCAACGTGGCCCTCACCGACGACGGCGACATCTGGTGGGAGGGGATGACCGACGAGCCCCCGACCCACCTGACCAGCTGGAAGGGCAAGGACTGGACGCCGGAGTCCGACGAGCCCTCCAGCCACCCGAACAGCCGGTTCTGCACGCCGATCACCCAGTGCCCGATCCTGGCGCCGGAGTACACCGACCCGAAGGGCGTGCCGATCTCGGCGATCCTCTTCGGCGGCCGCCGCAAGACCACGGTGCCCCTGGTCACCGAGGCGCGGGACTGGAACCACGGCGTCTTCATGGGCGCCACGCTGTCCTCGGAGACCACGGCTGCGGCCACCGGCGCCGTCGGCGTCGTCCGCCGCGACCCGTTCGCCATGCTGCCCTTCATCGGCTACAACGCCGGTGACTACTTCGGCCACTGGGTCGAGACCGGCAAGCAGCACGACGCCACCAAGCTGCCGCGGATCTTCTACGTCAACTGGTTCCGTCGCGACGAGGACGGCGGCTTCCTGTGGCCAGGCTTCGGGGAGAACAGCCGGGTCCTCAAGTGGGTCGTCGAGCGGCTCGAGGGCACCGCGGCGGCCGAGGAGACCGCGGTCGGCCACGTGCCGACGCCGGACTCGCTGGACATCTCCGGGCTGGACATGACCCGCGAGCAGGTGGAGAAGGCCCTCGCCGTCGACAAGGACGAGTGGCGCGCCGAGATCCCGCAGATCACCGAGTGGTTCCAAAAGTTCGGTGACAAGCTACCCAGCACCATGTGGGACGAGCTCGCCATCCTGGAGCACCGGCTCGGCTGAAGGGGGCGGCCGCCCTTCAGGGGCCCGCGCCGAGCGTGCGAGGCGTGGGGGGAAGGGCGGTCCTCTTTCAACGGCGACCGCTCCGGGGCCCTGCGCCGTCCGGGGCCGAGCCCGCGGAGCCGGTCCGGCCGCCGCCGGGCCACGGCTGCGCTCGTCGGTTAGCGTGGCAGGTCGTACCGGAGTCCCCTCACCTGAGACGACAGGTCACTTCCCCGTGCCCAATCCGTACCTGCCCGTGCTCCGCACCCCGCACGCGCTGCCCATGGTGCTGGCCGCGTTCGTGGGGCGGTTGCCCCTGTCGATGGTGGGACTGGGGTCGGTCCTGCTCATCGCCTCGGAAACCGGCAGCTACGGGCTGGGCGGGGCGGTGGCCGCGACCGGGGCCGTCACCACGGCGATCTCCGGACCGCTGCTCGGGCGCTGGGCGGACACCCACGGCCAGCGCCGCACGCTGCTGCCGGTGCTCGTCGTCTTCGTCGCCGCGGGCTGCGTGTTCCTGCCGGCCGTCAAGGACGACTGGCCGCGCTGGATCCTCTTCGCCTCGGCCGGGCTGGCCGGCGCCTGCATCCCGCCGGTCGCCTCGATGATCCGGGTCCGCTGGACCCACCTGCTGCGCGGCACCCACCGGCTGCCGGCCGCGCTGGCGATGGAGTCGGTCATCGACGAGTTCGTCTTCATCGTCGGCCCGGTGCTGGTCACCGTCCTGTCCACGACCGGGCACGCCACCTCCGGTGTGGTCACCGCGTTCGTCCTGGCCGTCGTGGGCAGCCTCCTGTTCGCCGCCCAGGGGCGTACCGAGCCGCCACCGCACGGGCACGCCGCCCGCAACGGCCCCTCGGCGATCCGCACGCCCGGACTGCGGGTGCTCTTCGTCGTGGGCGCCGCCGTGGGCGCGGTCCTCGGCAGCCTGGAGATCGCGCTGGTCGCTTTCGCCGACGAGGCCGACGCCATGGCGCTGTCCGGCGTCCTCATCGCGGGGCTCGCGCTCGGGTCCATGGCCAGCGGCATCGGTTGGGGGAGCGTGCACTGGCGGCACCCGCTGCGGCACCGGCTGGTCGTCGCCCTCGGGGTGCTGACCGTGCTGAGCCTGCCGCTGGCGCTGGTGCACAACGTCTGGCTGATGATCCCGTTCGTGGTGCTCACGGGGCTGGCCGTCTCGCCGTCCCTGATCAGCTCCTTCACGCTGGCCGAGGTCCTGGTGCCGCGCTCGGCGACGACCGAGGCGTTCACCTGGATCGGCACCGCCCTCGGTCTCGGGGTGGCCCTCGGCTCCTCGGCCGCCGGCAAGCTGGTCGACACGACCGGTGCCAACACGGCGTTCCTGGTGGCGACCGTCGCCGCCGCGGTGGCCACGGTGGCAGTCGCCGCCACCCAGCGGCTGCTGCACGTGCCCGCCGAGCACGCCGCCGAGCCGGCGATGGCCCGCTGAGCGTCCCCGGACCCCACGGTCGGTCACGGTTCCGCCAAGGGGGACCGGTGGATCGGTCAGCCCGGCGCCGGACGTGCTTGGCTGTGCCGGTGTGCAGCCGGCCACGTCAGCCGGAACGGGCACCGGAGGTCGTCTGGAGAAGGAGCGCGACGTGGGGCTGATCGGTTCGCTCGCGGGGCGGAAGGGGCGGGCGGTGCTGGCCGTCGCGCTCGCGGGGTCGCTCGCGGCCTGCGGTTCGGGCGGCGGAGGCGCCGCTGGTGGCAGGGGCGGGGGCGCGCCGGCCGAGCAGGCGTTCGCCGGGAAGCGCATCGACTTCGTGGTGCCCTACGAGCCAGGTGGCGGTTACGACGCGTACGCCCGCGCGCTGGCCCCCTACTTCGAGGAGTGCCTGGACGCGACGATCGTCGTCACGAACGAGCCGGGCGCCGGAGGCCTGCTGGCCACGAACAAGACGGCCGTGGCGCCGGCCGACGAGAACCGGTTCCAGATCGTCAACACCGTGGGCCTGGTCTCCGCGCAGATCGCCGGCGAGCAGGGCGCCAATTTCAACCTCGACGACCTGAACTGGATCGGCCGGGTGTCCGCGCCGCCGAACGTGATGGTCGTCGGCAAGGACAGCGACATCCAGTCCTTCCAGGACGTCGTGGGCGCCGGCGAGCCCATCCGCTTCGTCGCGCAGGGCCCCGGTGCCAACGACTACCTCGCACCGAACATCCTCGGTTCGGCGTACGGGTTCCCGTTCCAGGTGGTCACCGGGTTCGCCGGCTCCGGGGAGGCGCGGGCCGCCGTGATCGCGGGTGACGCCGACGCGCACATCCTCCCGGTCGACAGCCAGCTCGGGGCGATCGAGGCCGGTGACGTCCGTCCCGTCGTGACCATCGACGAGGAGCCCGACGCCCTGCTGCCCGACGTGCCGACCATCTACGACGCGGCCGCGCCGGAGGGCGGGGCGAAGGTAATCATCGACAACCTGGTCGCCCTGGGGCAGACCGGGCGTGCGCTGATCGCCTCGCCGCAGATGGAGGCCGACCGGGTCGAGGCGCTGCGCAAGGCGTGGTCCTGCGTCTCGGAGAACCAGGAGGCGCTGAGCGAGCTCGAGGGGCAGCAGCGCCCGATCCAGGCGCTCGGCGGGGAGGAGACCGCGCAGCTGGTCGCCGAGGTGCTGAAGTCCCCCGAGGAGTTCCAGGCCCTGGTGCGGGAGAGCTCCTGATCCCAACGGGTCGACCTGCCCACCGGCCCCGCCCCGCGGCCGGCGGCGGACGGCGGTTGCGGGTGGCCCCGGAGCGGCTCGGTCGCTGGCTGGACGGGGTCGCCGCCCGGCACGGCGTCCTCGCGGCGACGGCGACCGGGGACGGCGCGCTGCGGATCACCTGCGCCGACACGACGACGGTGACCCTGCGGCCGCCCTTCGCCTGGGCGCCCGGCCCGGCTCCGCTCACCGAGCTGACGGCCGCGGCCCGCCGGTCGCGGCGGGCGGGCGTGCTGCTGGTACGCCGGGGGCGGTGGGCCGTGGGCGTCTTCGACGGCGCGGACCTCGTCGTCTCCAAGGTGGACTCCCGGCTGGTGCAGGGCCGCACCGCAGCCGGGGGTTGGTCCCAGCAGCGGTTCGCCCGGCGGCGCGGCCACCAGACCGACGCCGTCGTCGCGGCCGCCGCCGACACCGCCGCCCGGGTGCTGCTGCCGCACGCCGACGGGCTCGAGGGCCTGTTCACCGGCGGCGACCGCGGGCTGGTCGACGAGGTGCTGTCCGACGCCCGACTGCGCGCGCTGGCCGCGGTGCGCCGTGAGCCGGCGCTCGAGGTGGGGGAACCCACCAAGGCGGTGCTGCTGGCGACGCCCGGGCAGTTCCGGGCGGTCGACGTCCACATCCGGGAGCCCCATGGGCGGTGACCGGCGCGCCTGCTGCTCCGGGAAGTGCTCGCCTCGTGACGCGTGTGCCGGGCGGGTCGCGGTGCGGCGGGGGCGCGGCGCGGGTGGTTGTGGGGGCCGGCGATTCCTGTTCCAGTGGCGGTCCACGGAGGGGCGCCCATGGGGACCTGCGCACGGACGCACGGGTCAGGACGCTGCTCCAGCTCGCGGCCACCGTCGTGGGGGCCGGAGCACTCGTCGCGGGCCTCCTCCTCCCCTGGGTCGGCGGGCCGGCGGTGGCCGCCCAGCAGTCCACCAGCCTGCTCGGTGACCTGCCCACGAGCTGACCACCGACACGCCACCGGCCAACACGGTGCTAAAGGCCGCGAACGGTGAGGTGATCACCTCCTTCTACGAGGAGAACCGCGCCCCGGTCACTGGCGACCGCATCGCCGAGGTGATGAAGCAGGCGATGGTCGCCATCGAGGACGCCCGCTTCTACGCCCATCACGGCCTCGACGTCCAGGACACGGCGCGGGCGCTGATGACGAACCTCGCCGCCGGCGGCGTCCAGGAGGGTGGGTCCACGCTGACCCAGCAGCTGGTCAAGCAGGCACTGCTGCACACCGCGGACACCTCCGCGGAGCGCAGCGCGGCGACCGAGCAGACGCTCGGCCGCAAGCTGCGGGAGGCCCGGCTGGCGCTGGCCCTGGAGGACACCTACTCCAAGGACGAGCTGCTCACCCGCTACCTCACATCGTCTACTTCGGGTAGAACGCCTACGGCGTGCAGCCGGCCGTGCAGGCCTTCTTCGGCGTCGACGTCGCCGACCTCGCCCTGCCGCAGGCCGCCCTGCTGGCCGGGCTCGCGCAGAGCCCGACCGAGGACGATCCGTTCATCGACCCGGAGGCCCCGACCGCGCGGCGCAACGAGGTCCTCGCCCGGATGGCCGAGCAGGGCTTCGTCGACCAGGCGCAGGCGGCCGCGGCGCAGGCCGCCCCGCTGGGCCTGGCGCCCGCGCCGGCTCCCCGCCGCGGCTGCGCCGAGGCGACGGTCGGCCACTTCGTCTGCGACGTCGTGCAGCGCCACCTTCTCCAGGAGCTGGGGCTCACCCAGCAGCAGCTGGACAACGGCGGCTACGTCATCCAGACCACGCTGGACGTCGACCTGCAGCGCGCCGGGGACGCCGCGGTCCTCCGGACGCT
>JALYNA010000459.1 GCA_030773455.1 Actinomycetota bacterium | reverse complement strand
CACCCGGTCACGCCACGCCCAAGCCCTCCGACAGGGTCCCCGCGGGAACGCGGCCAGGCCCACGGCTTGACGACGTTCCCGCGGGAACGTCATCAGCGCAGACCACCGCTTGGAATAGATCATCTAGTCCAGGGCGCGGCCGCGGGCGGCCAGCAGCGGGATCGCCAGCTCGGTGGCGGTGAGCGAGCCGTGGTAGCCGACCAGGCGGCTGGGGCCGGGCTCCCGCCCGGTCGCGGTCAGCGCCCAGGTGCCGCGGGCCAGGGCCACGACGTCGCCGATCCGCCCGGCCAGGTCGTCGTCCACCGGGCCGAAGACGCCGCTGGCGATCGCCTCCTCGCGGCCGGCGACCCAGGCCCGCTCGCCGAGCACCTCCCGCCACCGGGCCAGCAGGTCGGCCTCGGCGCCGGGCACCGCGTGCAGGTAGCGAGCTCGCGGCTCGCCGGCCAGCAGCCGGACGTCCTCGGTCAGCTCGGGGTGGGCGTCGAGGTCGAGCCGGGTGCCGGCCGGGACGTCCAGCATCCCGTGGTCGGCGGTGACCAGCAGCGCCGCGTCGTCCGGCAGGCCGTCGACGACCTGCTCGACGAGCCGGTCGACCAGCGCCAGCTGGGCCCGCCAGCTGGCCGAGTCGACGCCGCGCACGTGGCCGGTGAGGTCGAGCTCGGCGGTGTAGCCGTAGACGAGGGTGCGCGGCGCGGCGGCCAGCGACTCCACCAGGACGGCGGCCAGGTCGCCGGCGCCGACGGTGCCGGTGTAGCGCGCCCCGCGGTAGGCGGCGTTGGACAGCCCCGACCCGCGGAACGCGTAGGGGGCGACGGCGGTGACCTCGACGCCGGCGTCGGCGGCCTGGTCGAAGACGCTGCGCCGGCGCTGCCAGACGGCCGGGTCGGGGTCGTCGGCCCACTGGACGTGGTTGAGCGTGCGGTCCTCCCCCGTCGCGCCCTGCTCTCCGGGGACGATGGTGACGAAGCCGAGCACACCGTGGCTGCCGGGGGGCAGGCCGGTGCCCAGGGTGGTGAGGCTGACCGGGGTCGTGCTCGGGCAGGGGGCGGAGAGGTCCCCGGCGGGAGTGGCGAGCGCGGCCATCGTCGGGGCGACGTCGGCGTGCGCGCGGACCAGGTCGGCGCCGAGGCCGTCGACCAGCAGGACGGCGACCCGGCGCGCGCCGCCCAGCGCGGCGGTGAGGCCGAGGGGGTCCGGCGGCATGTCGCCGCGCTGCACCGGGACGCCGAGCGCGGTGGCGGCGCCCGGGAGGACGTCGGCGAGGGAGGACGCGCCGTAGTCGGGCCGGGCCAGGTCGACCGGCAGCGTCATGCGGCCCCCTGGCCGGCGCTCGTGGGCCGGATGACGCAGCGTGCTCTGTCCTCTCGTGACCTCGCGAGCTCGGTCACGGGCGCGTGGCGAGCAGGTGCAGCCCGGCAGCGACGTCGCGGTAGGGCGAGCTGCCGGCGAGGGCCAGTTCCAGCCGGCGCACGGCCTCGGGATCGGCGTCGGAGGTGACGTCGAGCAGGTCGGCGACGACCGAGACACCGCGCCAGCTGCCCGGCTGCAGCCCGGCGGCCTCGACCAGGGCGAGCAGGTCCTCCGGGGTGAACCGGCGGCGGGCCGGGCGCCGGGCGCGCCGCGGGGCGGGGTCGCGGTCCTCGAGCAGGGCCAGTGCCTCGACCGGGTGGCCGGCGACGGCCCGGGCAAGCACCGCGCCGGCCCGGTTGGCCGTGGCCACGCTGGCGGTGCCGCCGGAGCGTAGGGCGCGGGCGAGCTCGCGCAGCGTGGTGGCGGGGTCGTCGACCACCTCGAGCACCGAGTGGCACAGGGCGAGGTCGTAGCTGCCGCCGTCCCCGCCCTCGGGGACGACCTGGTGCAGCTGGTCGCCGTCGCCCTGCACGCCGTGCACCCGCGCCCCGACGCCGGCGGTCGCGGCCCGCCGGGTCAGCGTGGCGAGCGCGTCGGCGCTGGGGTCGACCACGGTGACGTCGTGGCCCATCTGGGCCAGGCGCACGGCCGAGTTGCCGCTGCCGCCGCCGACGTCGAGGACCCGCAGCGGGTGGCCGGCCCCGACGAGCGGGTCGAGGGCGGCCCAGACGGCGGCCGCGCGGGCGGGCAGCTGGTCCGCGGCGGAGGAGGCGGGGGCAGACGGCGGCACCCGTGGGAGCCTAGCGGCGGTCGGTGCCGGCCACCGGTCCGCTCACGAGGTGCGTCGGGCGGTGATGTGCAGTCATGGCGCATTGCGCCGCCGAGAGTGCGCCGTAGGCGCACATCACCGCCATCGCCGCGTCGCTCTCACGCGGGAACCGCGTCGGCTGCGCGCCGGACCTCCGCGATGTCGATGCGGTG
The DNA here is from genome assembly GCA_030773455.1 of Actinomycetota bacterium. Classification (GTDB taxonomy): domain Bacteria; phylum Actinomycetota; class Actinomycetes; order Mycobacteriales; family Geodermatophilaceae; genus Geodermatophilus. The sequence goes on along the minus strand of JALYNA010000459.1, from coordinate 322 downwards.
CATCGTCAGCATCGCCTCGGTGGCCCGCCGGGCGCGGCCGGGATCGGGGTCGTTCAGCAGGGTGGTCAGCTCGGTCGGCACGACCTGCCAGGAGACGCCGAAGCGGTCCTTGAGCCAGCCGCACATGCTCTCCTCGCCGTTCTCGGTCAGCCGGTTCCAGTAGTGGTCGGTCTCCTCCTGGTCGGCGCACATGATCTGGAAGGAGACGGCCTCGGTGAACGGGAACTGCGGCCCGCCGTTGAGGGCGACGTACTCCTGGCCGTCGAGGGTGAAGGAGACGGTCATCGCGGTGCCCTCGGGCATCGGCATGCCGGGCCCGTAG
>JALYNA010000458.1 GCA_030773455.1 Actinomycetota bacterium | reverse complement strand
CCCGACGACTCGACGACGAACACCACCTACGGCTGGAACCACGACTCCCAGTTCGTGATCCGGCTGCCGGAGAACTGGAACGGCCAGCTCGTCATCACCGGGGCGCCGGGCGTGCGCAAGCAGTACGCCACCGACTACATCCTCAGCGACTGGCTCCTCGCGCAGGGCTACGCCTACGCCGCGACCGACAAGGGCAACAGCGGCACGTCCTTCTACAAGAACGGGTCCCGCTCGGCGCCGGGCCAGGCCGTGCGGGAGTGGCACGACCGGGTGTCCGAGCTGGCTGTCGCTGCCAAGGAGGTGGTGGCCCAGCGCTACGGCGACCGTCCCGAGCGCACCTGGATGACCGGCATCTCCAACGGCGGCTACCTCACCCGGTGGCAGCTGGAGAACCGCCCGGAGCTCTACGACGGCGGCGTCGACTGGGAGGGGACGCTCTTCACCGCCGAGGGTCCCAACCTCTTCACCTACCTGCCGACGGCGCTGCGCGAGTACCCGCAGGCCCTGTCCGACCCCGCCGCGCGCCAGCGGATGTACGACGTCGGCTTCGAGCCCGGCTCGGAGATCCTGTGGCCGGACCACCACGCCATCTACTGGGACCTCACCCAACGCGTCTACCGGGAGGCCTTCGACCCGGAGTACGACGGCGCGACCCAGGCGGGCACGCCCTTCTGCCGCACCGGGACAGCGCCGGGGACGCCAACCGCCTGCGACGCCGAGTACGACTACGCCTCCCGGCCGCAGGAGGTGAAGGACGCCGTCGCCTCGGTCTCCCTGACCGGCCGGATCCGCAAGCCGATGCTGACCCTGCACGGCGACCTGGACGCGCTGCTGCCGATCAACGCCGACTCCGACGTCTACACCGAGATGATCGCCGACGCCGGCCGGTCGAAGATGCACCGCTACTACGTGATCGAGGACGGCAACCACGTCGACGACCGCTACGACACGTACCCGACCGAGATCCGGCCGATCCTGCCCTGCTACCGCGAGGCGTTCCTCCGCCTCACGTCCTGGGTGACCGAGGGGGACGAGCCGCCAGCCAGCCAGACGGTGGCCCGCCCGGCCGCCGGCGACGTGGCCAACACGTGCCAGCAGCTCGCCGCGACGGGGGACGGCGGGGGCCGGACCCGATGAGAGCAGGACGCGGGCACTGATCCCGCGGCACCCGGTCGTCGGTTCCGGACACCCGTCCCGGGACGGAGGTGACAGCAGGCAGGGGAAGGCGGCGTGAGCGGGCGCCAGGTCGGCGCGGCGGCTTGACCCCCGGCGGGGCGCGTCGGACCGTCTGCGGGTGACCGCCCGCACCGCCGACGCGCGCGCCGCGCTGCCCCCGGCGCTGGCGGAGGCGCTGGCCGGCTACGAGGCCCACCTGCGCACCCAGCGGGACCTCTCTGCCCACACCGTGCGTGGCTACGTCGGCGACGCCGTCTGGCTGCTGGACCACCTGGCCCGCCGCGGCGGCACGCGGGTGGACGACCTGGACCTGGCAACGCTGCGCAACTGGCTGGCGCAGGGCCGCACCCGCGGTGCCGGCCGGGCCACCACTGCCCGGCGCGCCGCGGCGGCCCGGTCGTTCACCGGGTGGCTGCGCCGCGCCGGCCTCACCCCCGAGGACGTCGGCCTGCGGCTGGTCAGCCCCAAGGCCCAGCGCACGCTGCCCGACGTGCTGGCCCCCGACCAGGCCCGGATGGTCGTCGAGTCGGCGGCCGGGGCCGAGGAGCCGGTCGGCCTGCGCGACGCGGTCGTCCTCGAGCTGCTCTATGCCAGCGGCGTCCGGGTCAGCGAGTTGGTCGGGCTTGACGTGGACGACGTCGACCGGGGCCGGCGCCTGCTGCGCGTGCTGGGCAAGGGGCGCAAGGAGCGCAGCGTCCCCTACGGCGCCCCGGCCGAGCGGGCGCTGGACGCCTGGCTCACCCGCGGCCGGCCGGCCCTGGCCACCGACCGCTCCGGCCCGGCGCTGCTGCTGGGGCTGCGCGGCGGACGGCTGGACGCCCGGGAGGTCCGCCGCACCGTCCACGCCGCCGTGGCCGCCGCACCAGGTGCGCCCGACATCGGCCCGCACGGCCTGCGGCACTCCGCGGCCACCCACGTGCTGGAGGGCGGCGCCGACCTGCGTTCGGTCCAGGAGCTGCTCGGGCACGCCAGCCTCGCGACCACGCAGATCTACACGCACGTCACCGTGGAGCGGCTGCGCGCCGTCCATGCGCAAGCGCATCCGCGCGCCTGAGGGGACCGCCGCCGGTGTCTGAGACAGTTGGCGTGCGCGTCACCGGATCGCGTGCCGCCGCCGTGCCCACCCCGAGGTCCCCCCACGCGGGCCTCCGACAGTCGGGAGCGCAGACCGTGACCGAGGCCGCCATTCACCGGCTCGACGAGACCCAGGACGACGCCGACGCCTCGCTGGCCCAGCTGTGGGCCGCCTACGTCTCCGACCGGGCGCCCGAGCTTCGTGACCGGTTGATCCTGCACTACGCGCCGCTGGTCAAGTTCGTGGCCGGCCGCGTCGGCAGCGGCCTGCCCGCGCACGTCGAGCAGGCCGACCTGGTGTCCTACGGCACGTTCAGCCTGATCGACGCGATCACCCGCTACCAGCCCTCGCGCGAGGTGAAGTTCGAGAGCTACGCGATGGCGCGCATCCGCGGCGCGATCATCGACGAGCTGCGCAGCACCGACTGGATCCCGCGGTCGGTGCGGATGAAGGCCCGGCAGTTCGAGCGCACCGTGGCCGCCCTGGAGAGCCGGCTGCAGCGCAGTCCCACCGAGGAGGAGGTGGCCGCCGAGATGGACATGGACGTCGAGGAGGTCCGCAGGTTCCTCGGCCAGCTCTCCCTGGTCAACGTCGTCGCACTCGACGAGCTGCTCTCCGACGACGAGGGCGGCGCCCCGCGCCTGGTCGACACGCTGCAGGACACCAGCGCGCTGGACCCCCAGGCCATGGCGGAGCACGGCGAGGCGCGGCAGCTGCTGGCCCGCGCGGTCGAGCAGCTGCCCGAGCGGGAGAAGGTCGTCGTCAGCCTTTACTACTTCGAGGGCCTGACGCTGGCCGACATCGGCCGCGTCCTCGGCGTCACCGAGAGCCGGATCTGCCAGTTGCACACCAAGGCCGTGCTGCAGCTGCGGACCAAGCTCGCCGACATCGCGTGAC
>JALYNA010000457.1 GCA_030773455.1 Actinomycetota bacterium | reverse complement strand
GGGCACCCGTCGGGTGCGCACGCCTCGGGGTTCGGGCGGCCGCCGGTCATCGAGGGCGAGGTCGTGCGGGACGACGCGGTCGGCGACGAACGCCCCTGACCCGGCCGCCGCACGGCGTCCACCCGTCCACCCCGCCCTCTGAGTTGATCATGGGGTTGGTGCGGACCGGTCCGGCGGGTCGGCGCATGTCGCGGGCACCAAGCCCATGATCAACGGCGGGGGAGGGCTCAACCGGTCGCGGCCTCGGCCACCCGCACCGGCCGCGGACGCCGAACGGCCCCGGTGGGTGAGTCCCACCGGGGCCATTCGCGTGCTGTCGCGCGGGTCGCTCAGCTGGCGCGCGTCCGCCGCCCGCGGAGGACCTCGAGACGCTCGGCCAGGACCTCCTCGAGGTCCTCCACCGAGCGACGCTCCAGGAGCATGTCCCAGTGCGTGCGCGGGGGCTTGACCTTCTTGGGAGCCGGCTCGGCGCCACCGACCAGCTTGGCGGCGGCCCCGTCGAACTTGCACTCCCACGTGTCGGGGAGCTCCGCGTCGTCCGCGAAGGGCACGGTGAACAGGTGACCCGACGGGCACCGGTACTCCGCGTACTGCCGCTCGATCGGCGCGGTGTTCCGCTCGGTCTCGTAGCTCACGCTGCCCAGTCGGCTGCCCCGCAGGGAACGCTCGCCCATGGCACACCGTCCTCTCGTGCTGGTGGTGTCGGTCCGGACTCACCGTCGCAGCAGGGGAGTACCCACTGGACGGACGGGATCACGGAGGACAACGACAGAGTTCGCGGAGTGATTCCGCGGAATCGGTCCAGAATCATCGCATGGGGTGGTATTGCGGCGCTCAGCCACCCCCCGACGAGGGATCCGCGGGCCGATCAGGGCAGCGGGAGCTGGCCCGGGCCGGCCGGGTTGGGCCCCAGCCGGCCGAGCACGTGGTGGCGTCGGCAGAGCACCTGGTAGTCGACGTCGGCGTCGCGCTCGTCGGGCGCCGGGGTCGGTGCGGTGTCGGCGACCACGACGGTCGCGCCCTCGCGGACGACCTGCCCCTGGTCCACGATCAGGTAGTCCACCCGGTGCCCGACCGCCCAGTGGTCGCGCACGAGCAGTCGCAGGTCGGTGCCGACGTCCACGTCGAGCGCCGTCCGGCACAGCCCCACCCGGGAGCTGATCCGTGGCCCGATGGAGCGGTCACCCTGGGTGAGCGGCAGGCCCCGGCGTCCCTGCCGACTCTGGTCGTGGTGGACCTGGAGGGCCAGCGTGGACTTCCCGCAGTCCATCGGCCCGTGGAAGAAGCGCAGGTTGTGCCGGCGCCGGGTGGGGGCGGGGGCAGCGGTGCGCCGTCCGCACCGGTCAGCACCGTCACAGCCGCTCCGGCGGGGTGTTGCCCGCCGCGAGGACCGCGCGGCGGACCGGCAGCGCGGCCAGCGCGGCGAAGCCGGCCACGAAGAAGACGACGAGGCTGACGATCGCCAGCCGGTAGGAGCCGGTCAGCTGGTAGGTCAGCCCGAACGCCAGCGGGCCCAGCCAGCTGGTGCCGCGGTCGCTGATCTCGTAGAAGCCGTAGTACTCGGCCTCCTTGCCGGCCGGGATGAGCTGGCTGAACAGCGAGCGGGACAGCGCCTGGGTGCCACCCTGCACCAGCCCGATGACGGCGGCGAGGGCGTAGAACTGCCCGACCGCGCCGGCCTGCAGGAAGAAGGCGGCGAGCAGCACGCCGATCCACGCGACGAGGGCGCCCAGGACGACCCGCTTGGCCCCGTACCGGCCGGCCAGCCGGCCCAGGCCCAGCGCGCCGGCGATGGCGACCACCTGGACCATGAGGATCGCGCCGGTCAGCACCGACTGCTCCAGGCCCAGCTCCTCGGTGGCGTAGGTGGCCGACAGCGAGATGACGGTCTGGACGCCGTCGTTGAACAGCAGGTAGGCGCCGAGGAACCAGAGGGTCAGCGGGAACGCCCGCATCTCGCGCATCGTGGTCGCCAGCTGGCGGAAGCCGCTGCGCGGCCGGCCGGGCGCCTCCCGCACCGGCCGGTTGCGCAGCCGGGAGACCGTGAAGACGGTGAACGCGCCCCACCACAGGCCGGCGGTGGCCAGGCAGATCCGCACCGCCTCGCCGGTGGTCAGGCCCAGGGACGGCGCCCCGAGCACCAGGCCCAGGTGAACGGCCAGCAGCAGCGCCCCGCCGACGTAGCCGAACGCCCAGCCGCGGCTGGAGACGGCGTCCCGCTCGTCGGGGCCGGCCAGGTCCGGCAGCCAGGAGTAGTAGACGACGGTCGCCGCGCCGAAGCTGATGTTGGCCAGGATGAACAGCACCGCGCCGAGCAGGTAGCGGCCGTCCGCAACCAGGTACAGGGCCGTGGTGGCCAGCGCGCCGAGCACGGCGAACCCGGCGAGCATCTCCCGTTTGCGCCCCGTGCGGTCGGCCACGGCTCCGGTCAACGGCAGCACGAGGACCTGCAGCAGCACCGAGGCGGACAGCACGTAGGAGAACCAGCTGCCCGGAGGGATGCCGAGTCCGAGAAAGCCCAGCCGGCCGTCGGGCCCGGCGGCCTCCTCGGCGACCGCCGTCAGGTACGGCCCGAGGAAGACCGTGGTGACGCTGGTGTTGAACACCGACATCGCCCAGTCGTAGGAGTACCAGCCGAAGCGCTCGCGGCGCAGCGCGCCGTCGGCGGGGGGACTGGTCGGCCCGGTGGTGGCGGCGGTCGTCACGGCCGCAGGGTGTCAGCCGGGCTCGGAGCCGTCCAGCAGGAGCGGGTCGTACCGGGATGTCGTGGCGGACGGCGCCGGGTGCCACTGGTCACGCCGCTCGAGGAGATCGCGCAGCATCGCGGGCCGGTCGGTCATGACGCCGTCCACGCCCAGGTCGAGCACTGCCGTCGCCTCGGCCTCGGTGTCCACCGTCCACACGTGCACCTGCAGGCCGCGGGCGTGCGCGGCGGCGATGAAGCGTTCGTCGACCAGGGCCCGGCCCCCAGTTGTAGGGGGATCTGTGCGCAGCCGGCCGGGATGCGCACCAGGCCGGCGGCGCGGGGGGAGTAGGAGGACAGCCGCAGTGCCGCGACCCCTCGCGGGCCGAGCGAGGTGCACACCCAGGGCCCGAACACGCGCCGGGCTGCGGCAACCCGGGCGTCGGAGAAGGAGCCCAGGCAGATGCGGTCCTCCATCCGCAGCCGGCGGATGTTCCGGGCCAGGGAGGCCACCACGCCCGGCGCCTTGATGTCGAGGTTGAAGCGGATGTCGGGCCAGGCGCCGAGCAGGTCCTCGAGCCGGAGAATCGGTTCGCGTCCGCCGATGTGGGCGGTGGCCAGCTCCGACCACGGCAGCTGGTCGACCCGGCCGGTGCGGTCGGTGACGCGGTCGAGGGTCGCGTCGTGGAAGACGACCGGCACGCCGTCGGAGGTCACCCGGACATCGGTCTCCAGGTAGCGGTAGCCCATGGCCACGCAGGCCTCGAAGGCCGGCATGGAATTCTCCAGGTGCTCGATGGCCCCGCCCCGGTGGGCCATCGCGATGGGCGTCGGCCCGTCGAGGAACGCGTACCGGACCGGGGCCACGCCGACACGCTAACGCCGCTGGCCCGCGGGCCGGCCGGGACCTCGTCCGACCCCTCGCAGGGGATCTCTCCGGCCTCCCCGTGGAGCCCGGCGCTCGTGCCGACCGGGCGTGTTCCGCGGTTGTGTCGGTACCGGCGTCTACGGTGCGCAGCGTGGCAGAGCGAGACACGATCCGGACGATCCACGAGGAGGCAACGACCGAGAACGGGCTGCCCAGACCCCGCAGGGGGAGTGGCAGCGAGCGCCGCTGCGGCTGGTGCCGCCGGGTGCTTCCCCAGCAGGGGTCGGTCGGGCGGCCGCGCCAGTACTGCGGGCAGGCCTGCCGGCAACGGGCCTACGAGCAGCGCTCCGCGACGGCCAAGGCGGGCCTGTCCGGTGACGTCGTGCTAGTCACCCGGGCGGAACTCGACGGCCTGCAGGACCGGCTGTACCAGTTGCGCTGCGCCATCGAGGACGTGGAGACTCTCCTCGGCGAGCGGCACACCAAGGCAGAACTGGAACGCTGCCTGCAGGAGCTGGTGCGGTCGACCGGCCGGCTCGACAAGCTCTGGGTATCCGAGCGCGCCGCAGGCTGACCGCACCGGCCCCGGGCGTCAGCCGTCGTCGGAGTCGTCGTTGCCGTTGCCCTGCTCGACGCCGTCGTCCTGGTCGGAGATGTCGGGCACGTTGTCGTTGGACGGGTTGGACTCGTCGTTCGTCGCCGGGTTCGGCGGCACGCCCTCGTCCGTGCTGCCGTCGTTCTGATCCTGCCCGGCTGCCTGACAGGCGGTCATCGTGGCGCCGCCTCCGAAGAGCGCCAGGGCGGTCAGGAGTGCGGCGAGCGGGCGTCGGAGTTGCATGTCCCGACCCTAGGCAGCACCCGTGCCGCGCGCCCGTCGAAGGCCACTCACTTCTCACCCCCATCCGTCATTACGTCACAGTGACGTAATGACGGATGGGGGTGAGAGTGGGTCGGGGAAGTGGCGGCGGGAGCGGAGCGAGGAGGGCCGTGACCCGGTGGCCGCCGACCGTCCCGGCGATCATGGCCGGGGCGCCGATCCCGGGTGGTCGGCTGACGGGTCGCAGATAGGTGGACGGCGAGGTGGCGTCGTGAACACGATCGCACAGGTGGCGACATCCGCAAGGTCCCGGAGTCGACGGCTCGGCAGGCAACGGCGTGCGCGTTGTCGGAACTCTGACAACGCCGGCCGACTGTCGTCACATCAGCCGATCGTTGACGCGGACCTGCGGCGACCGGGTACGGCGGCGACTCCAGCCCCCTCTCGGCCGCTGCCTTCATTGTCCGATAAGACACATTATGTCAGGTAACGGCGCGGGGACCCGCTCTCCCGCTACGCCAGCGTTCGCACGTCGTAGTGCGCGAAGCGCCGGTCGGCGGTGACGACGACCAACCGGCGGTGCAGCGCCTGCGCGATCAGCATGCGGTCGAAGAGGTCGCCGTGGTGACGCGGCAGCGCGCCGGCGGCCAGGCCGTCCTCGAACGTGACCGGCAACTCGTCGAACCCGTGCCGCTCGAGCTCCTGCGGCAGCCCGTCGGGCACCGTGATCTTGCCGGTTGCGGCTTTGATCGCCGTGCCGGTGGAACGTTGCCTGCGTCTCGTTTGGTGTGTCGCTTTTTTTCATATGTGTGTTGTTAGGGATAACGGGATACCGTGCGACGAGTCGACGGCTGTGCGTCGCATTGTCATGTCCGCGACATCGCAACGTCAGGTCCTCCGTGACCGTGTCGTGCGCATGGCGTTCACAGGTGCGTGCGGTTCACTCCCCGGCGTGGACGTCGTCGAGGAGTTCTGGTCGCGGGTGACCACTCCCCTGCCCCAGCTGCCGGCGGCGGTCCTGTTGGGCGCGCTCGTGGCGGCGGCCGCCGTCGTCCTCGCCCCCGCCCTGTGGCGACCGGCCCGCACGGTCGTGACCATCGCCCACGAGGGCGCGCACGGTCTGGTGGCCCTGGCCGCGGGGCGCCGGCTGGCCGGCATCCGGCTGCACTCGGACACCTCGGGGCTCACCGTGTCGGCGGGGCGGCCGACCGGGCTCGGGATGGTGCTCACCTGTGCGGCGGGCTACACCGGCCCGGCGCTGTTCGGCCTCGGGGCCGCGGCGTTGCTGGCGGGCGGCCACGCGGTGGGGTTGCTGTGGGCACTGCTCGGCCTGCTGGCGCTGCTGCTGGTGCAGATCCGCAACTGGTACGGGTTGTGGGCGGTGCTGGCCACCGGCGCCGTCGTCCTGGCCGTGACCGGATGGTTTCCGCCGGCCGGCCAGGCCGCCTTCGCCGCGGCCGGCACCTGGTTCCTGCTGCTGGCCGCACCGAAGACGGTGCTCGAGCTGCAGCGGGCCCGCCGCCGCCGGGCCGCGCCGGACTCCGACGCCGACCAACTGGCCCGCCTCACGCACCTCCCTGCGGTGCTGTGGGTCGGGCTCTTCCTGCTGGTCGACGTCGGCGCCCTGTTGCTCGCCGGCTGGTGGCTGCTGGGCTGACCTCCTTCGGCCGTCCTGCAGGGTCCCGCCAGCCCCGTCGCGGGCACCGCCCCGAGCCTGCGAGGGGTGGGGAGGACGGGGTCCTCTTACGAGGCGTGGGGGGAAGGGTGGTCCTCTTTCAGCGCCGGCCGCGTCGCCGCGGAGCCGTGCCGTGCGGCTGCCGGACGGGGGCGACCTCCGGAGCGGGCGGGATGTCGGCGACCACCTCCTCCTCGCTGATGGTGAGCCGCCGCCCGTGGTGGTGGACGTCCAGCGGCTCACCCTCGGTGAGCCGGTAGGTCGCCTGCGTCGGCGTCACGGTGACCACCAGCAGGCGGCCCTGGTAGTTCAGCCGGAAGCGCAGCCGGGTGATCCCTCCGGGCAGCTGCGGGGCGAAGAGCAGGTGCCCGTCGTGGTCGCGCATCCCGCCGAACCCGGCGACAGCCACCGTCCAACCACCGGCCAGCGAGGCGATGTGCAGGCCGTGCCCGGAGTTGCCGTGCAGGTTGTGCAGGTCGGCCAACATGGCCTCGCCCCAGTAGTCGTAGGCCAGCGCCAGGTGCCCGGTCTCGGCGGCGACCACCGCCTGCTGGGTGGCCGACAGGGAGGAGTCGCGCACCGTCCGCTCCTCGTAGTAGGCGAAGTCGGCGACCTTCTCCTCGTGCGTGAAGGCGTCCCCGCGCAGGTGCAGCGCCATCACCAGGTCGGCCTGCTTGGCCACCTGCTTGCGGTAGATGTCGTAGTACGGGTAGTGCAGGAGCAACGGGTAGCAGTCCGGTGGCGTGCGCTCGAAGTCCCATTCCTCGTGGTGGGTGAAGCCGTCGGACTGCATGTGCACGCCGCGCTGGGTGTCGTAGGGCACCGCCATAAGTGCAGCTGCCTGGTCCCAGCAGGCGGTCTCCTCCTCGGTGACGCCGAGCCGGCCGGCCACGTCGGGCTGGCGCTTGGCCGCCGCGGTCGCCTCGCGCAGGTTCCGCTGCGCCATGAGGTTGGTGTAGACGTTGTTGTCCACGACGGCGGTGTACTCGTCCGGGCCGGTGACGCCGTCGATGCGGAAGCCGTGCTCGGCGTCGAAGTGCCCCAGCGAGGCCCACAGCCGGGCGGTCTCGATCAGCAGCTCGGCGCCGTGGTCGCGGTCGAACTCCTCGTCGGCGGTGGCGTTGTGGTACCGGGCGACGGCGTCGGCGATGTCGGCGTTGATGTGGAAGGCCGCCGTCCCCGCCGGCCAGTAGCCTGACGTCTCCTCGCCGCGGATGGTCCGCCACGGGAAGGCCGCGCCGTCCAGGCCCAGCTCCCGGGCCCGGGCACGGGCCAGCCCGAGGGTCGAGTGCCGCCAGCGCAGCGCGTCGCGTGCCGCCTCGGGCGCGATGTAGGTGAGCACCGGTAGCACGTAGGTCTCGGTGTCCCAGAACGTGTGCCCGTCGTAGCCGGGGCCGGTCAGCCCCTTGGCCGGGATCGGCTGGCGCTCGGCCCGCAGGCCCGCCTGCAGCAGGTGGAAGATGCCGACCCGCACCGCCTGCTGCAGCTCGTCGTCGCCTTCGATCTCGACGTCGGCGTGCTGCCAGTACTCGTCGAGCACCTCGCGCTGCTCGCGCAGCAGCCGCTCGAAGCCGGCCAGCTTGGCCGTGGCCAGCGCCCCCTCGACCTGGTCGCGCAGCGCTGCCGCCGACCGCCGGGAGGACCAGCCGTAGGCCAGGTACTTGACCAGCTTCACCGACGAGCCCTGCGGCAGCCGCGCCGCGAGGGTGAAGCGGGCCAGGTCCCCCGTGGACTCCATGTCGCCCGTGCAGGTGTCGGGCACCTCGACGACGTGGTCCATGCCGGCGGCCATCCGCAGCCGGCTGCGCTTGGTGCGGTGCACCAGCACCGCCCGATGGCCGCGGGCCACGGCCAGCTCGTTCGCCAGCGGACGGGCCAGCGCCGCGGCCGCGCGGGGGTCGTCGGCCTCCGATCCGCTGTCCACCGGCTCGTTGGCCAGCAGGTCGGACTGCAGCGCCACGTACAGGTCGCCCTGCCCGTCGGTGCACTCGACGGTGTACTCGATGGCGGCGATGGAGCGGCGGCGCAACGAGACCATCCGCGTGCTCCTCACGGTCACCACCCGCCCGCTCGGCGAGCGCCACTCGGTGCAGCGACGCAGCACGCCGCGGCGCAGGTCCAGGGTGCGCCGGTGCTCGATGATCTCGCCGTAGTCCAGGTCCAGCGGGGTATCGCCGACGAGCAGCCGGACCAGCTTGCCGTCGGTCACGTTCACCACCGTCTGCCCCTGCTCGGGGAACCCGTACCCGATCTCGGCGTACGGCAGCGGCCGCTCCTCGAAGAAGCCGTTGAGGTAGGTGCCCGGGACGACGACCGGCTCACCCTCCTCGAACGAACCCCGCATCCCGATGTGCCCGTTGGACAGCGCGAAGACCGACTCGTGGACGGCGAGGGAGGCGTGGTCCAGCCCCGTCTCGGTCAGCGACCACGGCTCGATCGGGAAGTGCGGCTGGCCCTCCGTCATGTCCCCTCCCCCAGCAGCTCGGCCAGATCCTGGACGACGACGTCCGCGCCGGACGCCGCCAGCGCCTCCGCCTGCCCCACCCGGTCGACACCCACCACGTAGCCGAAGTCCCCGGCCCGGCCCGCGGCCACCCCGGCCAGCGCGTCCTCGAAGACCACCGCCTCCGCGGGTCGCACGCCCAGCGCCCGGGCGCCGGCCAGGAAGGTGTCGGGGGCGGGCTTGCCGCGCAGCCCCTGCGCCGCGGCGACCTCGCCGTCCACGCGGGTGTCGATCAGGTCGGCGAAGCCCCCCGCCTCGATCACCTCCCGGCCGTTGCGCGAGGCGGTGACCACCGCGGTCGCCAGGCCGGCCTCCTTGGCCGCCCGCAGGTAGCGGACCGAGCCGGGGTAGACCTCCACGCCGTGCTCGGCGAGCTCGGCGTGCACCAGCTGGTTCTTGCGCAACCCCAGCCCGTGCACCGTCGGGACGTCGGGAGGGTCGTCCGGCGTCCCCTCGAGCAACGTGACGCCGCGGCTGGCGAGGAAGTCGCGCACGCCGTCCAGGCGTGGCTTGCCGTCGACGTACCGGTTGTAGTCCTCCTGCGTGAACTCAGCGGCCGCGGGATCGTTGCGGCCCAGGAACTCGTCGAAGGTGCGCTTCCAGGCGGCCATGTGGACCGTCGCCGTCCGGGTGAGGACGCCGTCGAGGTCGAAGAGGCAGGCTCGGATCGAGCCGGGGAGACCGAGCACGGCCCGACGCTACCGGCGTCCGTGCCCCGTCGCCGCGCCCGAAATCCCCTGTTCACCAAGGCGGGGCACCCGGCGGGCAGCCAAGCACCCGGCTGCCTAGGGTCGGCCCGGGGACACCGGTCCCCTCCCGTCCCGCGAGCACCGAGGAGAGCACGTCCATGGCCGAGCGCCGCACGTCCCCCAGCCCCTACGACTTCCTGCCGAAGGTGCCGGCCTTCGAGGTGACCAGCACCGACGTGACCGACGGCGAGCCGCTGTCCTCGCCCCAGGTGAGCGGGGTCATGGGCGCCGGCGGGGAGGACCGCTCGCCGCAGCTGTCCTGGTCGGGTTTCCCCGAGGGCACGCGGAGCTTCGCGATCACCGTCTACGACCCCGACGCGCCAACCCACAGCGGCTTCTGGCACTGGGCGGTGGCCAACATCCCGGCCTCGGTCACCGAGCTGCCCGGCGGCGCCGGCGACCAGCAGGGATCCGGCCTGCCCGAGGGCGCCGTCCAGCTGCGCAACGACGCCGGCTTCCCCGGTTACGTCGGTGCCGCTCCCCCGGCCGGCCACGGGCCGCACCGCTACTACGTCACGGTGCACGCCGTCGACGTCGAGCGACTCGACGTGATCCCGGACGCCTCACCCGCGTTCCTCGGCTTCAACCTGTTCAGCCACACCCTCGGCCGCGCGGTGCTCGTCGGGACCTACGAGCAGGACTGAACGGCCCTTTCTCGTACCGCCCGCGACTTCCCGGACGCGGTGCGCGCGCGACACGCGGCCGCTGCTTGAACGTCCAGCTGCCTGTCATGTGGTAAAGGCACCATGACGGCATGGCCACGGCTCGGGCGCATCGGACCGGGCCCCGCCGCGTCCACCGGGGCGTGCCGCCGGTCCCGGTGTCGGTCGTCCTGCTCGCGCTGCTGCTCGTCGGGGTCGCGACCCCCCGGTGGGCGGCGGCGGAGGACGACGTCGCGCCCGCCGAGATCGTCCCGGCGGTGACGGCGGCCTACGGGGACGTCGGCACGTTCGCCGTGGTCGTCGCCCGCCAGGAGGAGC
>JALYNA010000456.1 GCA_030773455.1 Actinomycetota bacterium | reverse complement strand
GCCACCACCTGCGGCTGACCGCGCGCCTGACCGAGCTCGGTGCCGACCCGACCGCGGCGATGAGCCCGTTCGTCCCCGCCCTCGACGCCTTCCACGAGAGCACCCGGCCGCGCACCTGGCTGGAGGGCCTGGTCAAGGCCTACGTCGGTGACGGCCTGGCCTCGGACTTCTACCGGGAGATCGCCGGGTTCCTGCCCGACCCCGACCGCGGGCTCATCCTCGACGTGCTCGCCGACACCGGGCACGCCGACTTCGCCGTCCGCGAGGTGCGGGCGGCCATCGCGACCGACCGCAGGCTCTCCGGCCGGCTGGCCCTGTGGGGACGGCGGCTGGTGGGCGAGGCGATGCGGCAGTCGCAGGCGGTCATCGCCGAGCGCGACCAACTCGCCGCACTGATCCTTGAGGGCACCGGCGACCTGACCGGAATCGGCCGGCTGGTCGAGCGGATCACCAGCGCGCACACCGAGCGGATGAAGGCCCTCGGGCTGAACCCGTAACACTGCGATCCTCCGGATCGCACCGCCGCCAGATGCCGTCCCCGACCGTCGCTGAGCCGCTGCCGTGTCCCGGTCGGGGGACCCTGCGGGCCCCCGCGACCGGTCACCCCGGCTGAGTGCCGTCCCCGGCGATCGCTGACCCGTCGCCACGACGTCCCCGGCTCCACAGCCCCGTCGGCCATGACCTTCCCGCCCCGCGACACCCAGATGCCGACGGGGCGCCCCCCGCAGCGGAGGCGCCCCGTCGGACGTGCGGGTAGCCCGTCAGGCCATGCCATCTGCGCGACTCCGCGCCCCGGTCCGCTCCTCGCTCGTTCCTCGCTGCGATGCTCCCGGGGCTGTCGTCACGCCCCGGCGATGAAGCCCACGCGCCGCTGGTCGGCCTGCGCGATCTCCACGTAGGCGATGCGGTCGACGGGGACGAGCACCTGGCGACCGCGGTCGTCGACCAGCGTCAGCAGGCCGTCCTTGGTCGCGCCGGACATGGCCTTCGCCACCTCGGCAGCGATCTCGTCGGGGGTCTTGGGGCTGTCGATGACCAGCTCCCGGGGGGAGTGTTGGACACCGATCTTGACTTCCACGGGGGATGCCTCCTCGAGTTGCGCGGCTGGTCCCCACGCTAATGCAGCGTGCGATCGGCCGACCTGCGCTGCAGGTGCGCCGTCAGCGAACGGTGCGGCAGGCGCTCAGCGCGACGCGCCCTCGCCGCCCTCGACCCGCGGGAAGCCGGAGATGCCGCGCCAGGCCAGCGCGGCCAGAAGGGACACCGCCTCGTCCCGCGACGCGGTGCCCTTGCGGGGCAGCCACCAGCGGGCGCTGGTCTCGGACAGGCCGGTCAGTCCCGAGGCCAGCAGCAGCGCCCGCTCCCGGTCCAGGCCGGTGTCGGCGGCGATGACCTCGCCGATCGCCTCCACGCAGGCCCGGTGGCCGCGGTCGGCCAGCTCACGCACCTCGTCGTCGTTGCGCAGGTCGGACTCGAAGACCAGCCGGAACGCCGCGCCGTCGGCGTTGACGAAGTCGAAGTACGCGCCGACGGCCCCGTTGACGCGGGTGCGGTTGTCGTCGGTGCCCTCCATCGCCTCGCGCACCCGGTCGGTGAGCAAGGTGACCTGCTCGTCCAGCAGCGCCAGGTACAGCTCACGCTTGCCGGGGAAGTGCTGGTACAGCACCGGCTTGCTGACCCCGGCCCGGTCGGCGATCTCGTCCATCGCCGCCGCGTGGAACCCCTGGGCGACGAACACCTCCTGCGCGGCCTGCAGCAGCTGGGCCCGGCGGGCGCCCCGCGGCAGGCGGGACGAGCGGCGGATGGGCGCGGGCGCTGACCGGGGTACGTGCATGGCGGGGGGATGTTACCGACCGGTCACCCCGACGGCGCGCCGCTGCCGGCGCTGACCTACCGTCGGCGGGTGCCCGAGGGTCCCGAAACCTCCGCCGCCGCGGACATCCCTCCGGTCTGGCCGGCCCGGCTGTCCACCGTCCCGCTGCCCCGCACCGACACGCTCGTGCCGCCGTGGCCGGGGGAGCAGATCGCCGTCCGCGGGGGCGAGGTGTTCGTCCGGCGGACGCCGTGGACGGGGCCGGTGGACGGCGCTGCGGCGGGGGCGCCGCGGGAGCGGGCGCTCTACGTGCACGGCCTGGGCGGCGCGTCGACCAACTGGACCGACCTCGCCGCGCTGCTCGCCGTCCGGTTCGACGGCTGGGCCCTGGACCTCCCGGGCTTCGGCCGCTCGCGGCCGCCGGCGCGGACCTCGTACTCGGTGCGGGGTCACGTGGCGGCGGTGATCGACGTCCTGGAGCGCATCACCGCCGAGCCCGGCGACGCCGCCGACCGGCCGGTGCACCTGCTGGGCAACTCACTCGGCGGACTGGTCTCACTGTTCGTCGCCGCCAGCCGCCCGGACCTGGTCGCGACCCTGACGCTCGTGTCGCCGGCGATGCCGGTCTACCGCGTACCGAGCGCCTTCAGCCGCACGCTGCTGCTGCTCCTGCTGCCGGGGATCCCCGCACTGGCCGAACGCCGGCTGTCCGGCGTGACGCCCGAGCAACAGGTCCGCGGCATGGTGCAGATGTGCTTCGGGAACCCGCGCCGGGTGCCGAGGGCGCGGCTGGACCAGGCGCTGCAGGAGATGCGCGAGCGGGCCGAGCAGCCCTGGGCCAGGCAGGCGCTGACGCGCAGCATGCGTGGTCTGATCACCTCCTACCTGCGCGTGGGCCCGGGCAACGCCTGGCGGCTGGCCCGGTCGCTGCGCCCGCCGACCCTGGTGGTCTGGGGCGACCGTGATCGGCTGGTCGACCCGGCGCTCGCGCCGCGCCTGGCCGCCGCCGTCCCCGACGCGCGCCTGCAGGTCCTCGAGGAGGTCGGCCACGTCGCCATGCTGGAGGCCGCCGAACCGACCGCCCGGGCGGTGCTGGCGCTGGCCGAGGACGCCGCCGGGGACGTGCTGGAAGCGG
>JALYNA010000455.1 GCA_030773455.1 Actinomycetota bacterium | reverse complement strand
ACCGGGCCGAGGGCGGCGACCTGCGCGCGCTGCCCGCCGTCCTCGGGGCCGCCGACGGGCTGGTGCACGCCACCCCCACCGGCATGGCCGCTCACCCCGGCCTGCCGCTGGACGCCGCGCTGCTGCGCCCGGAGCTGTGGGTCGCCGACATCGTCTACCGGCCGCTGGAGACCGCACTGGTCCGCACCGCCCGGGGGCTGGGCTGCCGGGTGCTCGACGGCGGCGGCATGGCGGTGTTCCAGGCGGTGGACGCCTTCCGGCTGTTCACCGGCGTCGAGCCCGACGCCGGGCGGATGCTGGCCCGCTTCACCACGCTGGTCTCCGACGTCCGTGTCAACTGAGAAAGGACCTCGCCCTCCCCACCCCTCACAGGCTCGGGGCGGTGCCCGGCAGGGGGCCACGGGACGGGGGCGTCGCGCGATCGCGACCGTCTGCCTCTCCGGCACGCTGGAGGACAAGATCGCCGCGGCGGCCGCCGCCGGGGTCGACGGCATCGAGGTCTTCGAGCCCGACCTCGTCGCCTCGCCCTGGTCCCCGGCCGAGCTGGCCGCCCGCTGCGCCGACTCGGGCCTGTCGATCGACCTCTACCAGCCCTTCCGCGACCTGGACTCCACCGATCCGGACCGCTTCGCCCGCAACCTGCGCCGTCTCGACCGCAAGTTCGACGTGATGGCCGCGCTCGGCGTCGACACGGTGCTGGTCTGCTCCTCGGTCGCCCCGGACGCCGTCGACGACGCCGACCGGCTGGCCGGGCAGCTCGCCGCCGCCGCCGCCCGCGCCGGCGAGCGCGGGCTGCGGATCGCCTACGAGGCGCTGGCCTGGGGCCGGCACGTCTCGACCTGGGAGCGGTCGTGGGACGCCGTCCGGCGTGCGGACTCCCCCGCCCTCGGGCTGTGCCTGGACAGCTTCCACGTGCTCTCCCGCGGCGGGGACCCGGCCGGCTTCGCCGACGTCCCCGGGGAGAAGCTGTTCTTCCTGCAGCTGGCCGACGCGCCGCGGCTGGCGATGGACGTGCTGCAGTGGAGCCGCCACCACCGCCTCTTCCCCGGCCAGGGCGCGTTCGACCTGCCCGACTTCGTCACCGCCGTCCTCGGCACCGGCTACGCCGGACCGCTGTCGCTGGAGGTCTTCAACGACGTCTACCGGCAGGCCGACCCGGCCCGGACGGCGGTCGACGCGATGCGCTCGCTGCAGTGGCTGGAGGAGGCGCTGGCGCTGCGCGACCCGGCGTCCGGCCGGACCCCGCCCCCGGCCGCGCCGGCACTGTCGGGCTGGTCGTTCACCGAGCTCGGCGTCGACGGGGTCTCCGGGCCGCGGGCGGCCGAGGTTCTGTCCGCGCTCGGCTTCACCCACACCGGCCAGCACCGCTCCAAGCCCGTGCAACTGTGGGAGCAGGGCGGCGCGCGGGTGCTGCTGAACGCCTCCGTGAAACGCCCGGCCGCCACCGGCGTCACCTCGGTCGCCGCGCTCGGCCTGGAGAGCGCCGACCCCGGCCGGTCGGCCGCCCGGGCCGAGGCGATGAGCGCACCGGTCCTCCCCCGCACCCGCGGCGCGGCGGAGGCGGAGCTGTCGGCCGTGGCCGCGCCTGACGGCACGCAGGTCTTCTTCACCCGCACCGTGCCCGACGGCTGGCCCGCCGACTTCCTGCCCACCGGGCAGCAGGCGGGGCCCGGCGCCGGGATCACCGGCGTGGACCACGTCGGGCTGGCCCAGCCGTTCGACTCCTTCGACGAGGCGGGGCTGTTCTACCGGGCCGTGCTGGGGCTCGAGCCGCAGGAGGTCACCGAGCTCGCCGCGCCGTTCGGGCTGGTACGCACCCGCGCGGTCACCGACCCCGACCGGTCGGTGCGGCTGGCGCTGTCGGCCGCGACGCTGCGCCGCGGCGGCTGGGCGCCGGGCGTGCCCGAACCGCAGTACGTGGCGCTGGCCACCGACGACCTGGTCGCCACCGCCCGGGCCCTGCGGGACGCCGGGGCGCCCCTGCTGCCGCTTCCGGCCAACTACGCCGACGACCTCGAGGCCCGCGTCGACCTGCCCGCCGACGTGCTGGCCGCCGTCCGGGAGCACGGGCTCATGTACGAGGAGGACGGTGCCGGGGGCTACCTGCACCTGGCGACCGAGGTGCTCGGCGACCGGGTGTTCTTCGAGGTCGTGCAGCGCCTCGGCGGCTACGACGGCTACGGCACCGCCGACGCGCCGGTGCGCATGGCCGCCCACCGCCGGCGGCGGCAGGCAGCCGTGGTCCCCGTCCCGCACTGACCGGGCCTGCCTCCTCCGGGTGGCCGAGCGATGTGCGGGAGCGGCGCACTCTCCGCCGGGAATGCGCCCGGGACGCACATCGCTCACGCCCCGGCCACCCCGGGCCAGGAGGCGGCGGCGCGGTGCGGCGGTCAGCCGGTGAAGGCCAGCATCTCCGACAGCCGGGACGGCGTCACCGTCTTCAGCCGCGCGACGGCCTCGGCCAGCGGCACCCGCTCGATCTCCGTGCCGCGCAGCGCCACCATCTGGCCGACGTGACCCTCGTGCGCGGCGACGGTGGCGTGCAGCCCGAAGCGGGTGGCCAGCACCCGGTCGAAGGAGGTCGGGGTGCCGCCGCGCTGCACGTGGCCGAGCACGGTGGTCCGCACCTCCTTGCCGGTGCGCCGCTCCAGCTCCGCGCCGAGCTGCTGGGCGACACCGGTGAACCGCCGGTGCCCGTACTCGTCGACGCCGCCGTCGCGGACGAGCATCGTGCCCGGCAGCGGGAAGGCGCCCTCGGCGACGACCCCGATGACGTGGGTGTCCCCGCGGGCGAAGCGGTCCTCCACGAGCTTGGCCACCTCGGCGACGTCGAACGGGTCCTCGGGCACCAGGGTCAGGTGCGCGCCGGCGGCCAGGCCGGCGTGCAGCGCGATCCACCCGGCGTGCCGGCCCATGACCTCCACCAGCAGCACCCGCTGGTGGGACTCGGCGGTGGTGTGCAGCCGGTCGATCATCTCCGTGGCGATGCTGACCGCGGTGTCGAAGCCGAAGGTCAGGTCGGTGCAGTCGATGTCGTTGTCGATGGTCTTGGGGATGCCAACCACCGGGACGCCGGCCTCCGACAGCAGGTGCGCCGCGGTGAGCGTGCCCTCCCCGCCGATCGGGATCAGCACGTCGACCCCGTGCGATGCCAGCACGCCCTTCATGGAGTCCAGCCCGGCGTGCAGCTTCTCCGGCGCCACCCGGGCCGAGCCCAGCGTCGTCCCGCCGCGGGCGAGCAGCCCATCGACGGCGGCGACGTCCAGCGGCGTGGTCCGGTCCTCCAGCAGGCCGCGCCAGCCGTCGCGGAAACCGATCACCGAGCTGCCGTACTGGGTCGTCGCGGTGCGGACGACCGAGCGGATGACGGCGTTTAGGCCGGGGCAGTCGCCCCCGCCGGTCAGGACCCCGATGCGCACCGGGCAGCTCCTCAGGTTTGTGGCCGGAACGACCGACCATACGACATGACGACATGACGACGCCATGACACGCCGATGCGGCTGCGAGGGGGCAGCCTGTCCCGACGCCGCGTCCACCGGACGCCCCGTCAGGCGCGGCCGTCGTCCTCGTGGGTGGAGAGCACGGAGATACCCGCGAGGTCGATCACCCTGCAGAACCGCGGCAAGGCCGAGCGCAGGACCGCCGGCCGGCCGGCCCGCGCGGCGCAGTGCGCCCACCGCACCAGCAGCGCCAACCCCGTCGAGTCGATGTAGCCGACGGCGGCCCCCTGTGGCGCTGCCCGCTCAGGACGACAACGAGCCTGCGCGGGGCCGCTACTGGACCGGCGCGTCCGGTGGTGCCAGCCGGACCCGGCCGGCCTCCTCCACCGCGGCCACCCCGTCGACCCGCAGGGCGGTGAGCGGCCGCCCGGCGGGCAGGTGCCCGGAGATGACGCCGACCTCGTCGAGCACCTGCTCCACCTGCAGGCCGCGCTCGCGCAGCGTCTCCGCGACCGCGCCGACCCGGGCGAGGTGCGCGTCGTCGACGGTGACGATCACAGCGGTCATCCCCGCACCGTAGCCCCGGCGGGGCGGAACCGGCCGTCACCGTGGCGCGATCGGCATCCCGCCCCCCACGTCGGCCGAGGGGGCGGTCAGCCGCCGGCTCGCCCGGGTCAGCGCCCACCACAGGTCGCGCCCCCGGTACCCGGTCTCCTCCGCCCAGAGCGCGGCCAGGCCGGCCACGTGCGGCGTGGCCATGCTGGTGCCGCTGATCGTGTTGTAGCGGACGGGCATCGGCCAGGACGAGTACACGTCCACCCCGGGCCCGGCCAGGTCGACCTGCCCCCCGGGGACGGCCGTGCTGCGGGCGGAGAACTCGGCGACCGCGAGAGCACGGTCCAGCGCGCCGACGGCCAGGATGTCCGGGCTGTTGGCCGGCGCGCCGACGAAGCCGACGTCCCCCGAGCGCCGGTCGGCGTTGTTGCCCGCCGCCGCCACGATCAGCGACCCGCGGTCCAGCGCCCGGCGGCCGGCGGCGGTGTAGGCGGGGCTGGGCTCCGGGGTGTCGGCGCCCAGCGACATCGAGATGACCTGGCACCGGTTGCGCACCGCCCACGCGATGCCGGCGAGGATCTCGGCGTCGGTGCCCGAGCCCTCGTCGCTGAGCACCTTCCCGACGAAGACCTCCGCGTCGCAGGCGACCCCGTAGCCGCGGGACCCCTCGGGCGAGCGGGGGCCACAGGCGCTGCCGACGCAGTGCGTGCCGTGCCCGTGCCCGTCCTGGGCGGACTCACCGGCGATGAACGAGGTGGCCGTGACCGCCCGTCCGGCGAAGTCCGCGTGTCCGGCGTCGAACCCGGTGTCGAGGACGGCGACCCTGATGCCCCGGCCGGTGCGCGGCGAGGAGGAGACCTCCGTGGCCTGCAGACCCCAGCTGTACTGCGGGGTGTCGGCGTACGGCGGCGCGCTGCGCCCGGCGGCGTCCCCGGCCGTCCCGAGGAGCCGCCCGGCGAGGTCGTCGACGGCGTCCCGGTATCCGGCGAGGTAGCCGTCGGGGACCTCGGCGAGCACGTGGTGGACCAGCTCGGGCGTCACGGCGAGCACCGCCCCGTCGCCGGCCAGCCGCTGCGGGTCCAGGGTGGCGACGGCCAGGCCCAGCCCGGGGAAGACCACCGCCTCCGCCTGCCGCAGCTGCCGCGCGTCGACGCCGGCCGGCTCGACGTCGCGGGAGTCGGCGACGTCGGAGATCCCGGCCAGCCGGCGCAGCGTGGCCGCCCCGTCCTCGTCCGGGTCGGCGAAGACCACCACGGAGCGGCCGGTCGTCGTAGCCGGCCGGGGGACGACGGTGCGGCGCCGGCCGGGGCTCCCCCCGGCCGTCGGTCGTCCGATCACGGCTGCCTCCTCGTGCTGCGACGGCGCGGCCCGGACGCCCCGTGCCGGAGCCCATCGTGACGCGCTGCCACCCCGCCCGCACCCTGAGCAGCCGTCCGTCCACCATCGCCGAGATTGCCGTTCTCGCACACCTCAGGAGCCTGGAGCGTGCGAGATCGGCGATCTCGCCGGTGCGCAGGGCGGTTCGGTCAGTGGCCGCGGAACGCCTCCGCCAGCCACCAGGACGGCTCGCCGGCGGCCACCTTGGCGTCGACGAGCAGCGGCGCGGACCGCGGGCCGGCGACCCAGTCGGCCACCGCGGTGAGGTCCCCCGTCCCGCACGGTGGCGGCCTCGAACCCGTGGCCGCGGGCGATCGCGGCGAAGTCGGTCTCCGGGAACCGGACGGTGTCCAGCGGGTGGCCCTCCGGGCCGAAGTGGTGGACCTCGGCGCCGTACGCGGCGTCGTCGTAGACCACGACCACCATCGGCAGGCCCAGCCGTACGACCGTCTCCAGCTCCGCCGCGCCCATCAGCGCGCCGCCGTCGCCCAGCGCGGCCACCGGCAGCCGGTCCGGCCGGGCCAGCGCGGCGCCGATCGCCGTGGCCAGCCCCAGCCCGACCGACTGGAACGCCTGGGTGAAGCAGAACCCGTACTCGTCCGGGACGCCGAGGAACATGCTCGGGTAGCCCATGAAGTTGCCCGAGTCGACGGCGACCACCCGCTCGGCCGGCAGCAGGTCGTCCAGCCCGATGGTCAGCGTGCGCGGGTCGATCCGGCCCGGCCCGCCGGCGGGGGTGAAGGGCACGTCGCGCCAGCGCACCCGCGTCGCGATCGCCGTCCGCACCTGCGCCGAGCGGTAACCCGGGGCGGAGCCGTTCCCGAGCGCGGCCGCGGTGGCCTCCGCCGTCCGCCGGACGTCGCCGACCACCCCCACGGCGACGTCGCGGTGGGCGCCGATGGCGGCCGGGTCGTCGTCGACCTGCGCGACCACCGCCCCCTCGGCGATCAGCCGGCCGTGCCGCAGAGTCCACATGTTCAGCGCGCACCCCCAGCCCACCACCAGGTCGGCGGCGCCGATGAGCTCGGCGGCCAGCGGGGAGGCGAAGCCGCCGGAGACGTCCAGCGACCAGGGGTTGCCGGCAAAGAGGCCCTTCGCCACCGCGGAGGTGGCCAGCAGCGCGCCGCACCGGTCGGCCAGCGCCTCCAGCGCCGCACCCGCCCCGGCTCCGCGGGCCCCGCGGCCGGCCACGAACAACGGGCGG
>JALYNA010000454.1 GCA_030773455.1 Actinomycetota bacterium | reverse complement strand
CTGCAGAAGGACTTCGGCGAGGCCCGCGTCGTCGACACCCCGCTGGCCGAGGCCGGCATCCTCGGCACCGCCGTCGGGCTGGCGATGCGCGGCTACCGGCCGGTGTGCGAGATCCAGTTCGACGGCTTCGTCTTCCCCGCCTGCAACCAGATCATCACCCAGGTGGCCAAGATCCACGCCCGCTCGCGGGGCCGGCTGGCCATGCCGATCGTCATCCGCATCCCCTTCGGTGGCGGCATCGGCGCGGTCGAGCACCACAGCGAGAGCCCGGAGGCCTACTTCGCCCACACGCCCGGGCTAAAGGTGGTCGCCGTCAGCAACCCGGCCGACGCCTACTGGGGCATCCAGCAGGCGATCGCCCATCCCGACCCGATCGTCTTCCTGGAGCCCAAACGCCGGTACTGGGACAAGGCCGAGGTCGACCCCGACGCTGCGCCCGACCCGCTGTTCGCCTCCCGGGTGGTCCGCGGCGGGGACGACGTCACCGTCCTGGCCTACGGACCCATGGTGAAGACGGCGCTGCAGGCGGCCGACGCCGCCGCGGAGGAGGGCCGCTCGCTGGAGGTCGTCGACCTGCGCACCCTCAGCCCCCTGGACCTGGACCCGGTGATCGACTCGGTGCGGCGCACCGGGCGCTGCGTCGTCGTCCACGAGGCGCCGGTGACCCTCGGGCTGGGCGCAGAGATCGCCGCGCGGGTCACCGAGGCCTGCTTCCACTCCCTGGAGGCGCCGGTGCTGCGGATGGGTGGCTACGACACCCCCTACCCGCCGTCGAAGCTCGAGGAGGAGTACCTCCCCGACCTTGACCGGGTGCTCGACGCCGTCGACCGGGCGATGGAGTTCTGAGGTGGGCGAGCTGCGCCAGTTCCCGCTCCCCGACGTCGGGGAGGGCCTGACCGAGGGCGAGATCCTGCAGTGGCTGGTCGCCGTCGGCGACACCGTGACGGTCAACCAGCCGCTGTGCGAGGTGGAGACGGCGAAGGCCGCCGTCGAGCTGCCCTCGCCGTACGCGGGCACGGTCACCGCGCTGCTGCACGAGGCGGGGGAGACCGTCGACGTCGGGACGCCGATCGTCACCATCGACGTGGGTGGGCCCGCCGCCGTGGGGGACGGCGCGTCGGAGCCGGCCGCCGGCCTGATCGGCGGCGCGGCCCCCGGGGGACGGACGGCGGTGCTCGTCGGCTACGGGCCGCGGAACACCGAAGCCCGCCGGCGCCCGCGCCGCGCCGTTCCCACGGCCTCCGCCCCGACGCCGGGCGTCGACTACGGCTCCGGCGGCCAGGACCGTCCGCCGCTGCTGGCGACCGCGCCGGACATGACCACCAAGCCGGTGCGGCACGGCGGCTTGGAGGTGGGCCGCCAGGCCGAGGCGCACGCCGCCTCCGCGGAGGCAGTGCCGTCGCGGGCCGCGGAGTCGGGGCGCCGGCGGCCTCGGCCGCTGGCCAAACCCCTGGTGCGCAAGCTGGCCAGGGACCTCGGCGTCGACCTGACCGTCCTCACCGGCAGCGGGGACGGCGGGGTGATCACCCGTGCCGACGTGCAGGAGGCCGCGGCCGGTCCCGCGCCGGTCACCGAGCTGCGGCCGGCCGCCGCCACGGCGGGGGAGCAACGCATCCCGGTCAAGGGGGTGCGCAAGCACACCGCCGCCGCGATGGTGGCCAGCGCCTTCACCGCTCCGCACGTCACCGAGTTCCTCACCGTCGACGTCACCCGGATGATGAAGCTGCGGTCGCGGATCGCCGCCCGGCCGGAGTTCGCCGGGGTCAAGGTCAGCCCGCTGCTGTTCGCCGCCAAGGCGCTGCTGCTGGCGGTGGGCCGGTACCCGATGGTCAACAGCTCCTGGGACGAGGCGGCGCAGGAGATCGTCGTCCACGGGCAGGTGAACCTCGGCATCGCCGCGGCCACCCCGCGGGGGCTCCTCGTCCCCAACGTCAAGGACGCCGGCCGGCTCTCGCTGCCCGAGCTGGCCGGCGCGCTCGCCCAGCTCACCGAGACCGCGCGGGCCGACCGCACCGCGCCCGCCGACATGGCCGGCGGCACGATCACCATCACCAACGTCGGGGTATTCGGCGTCGACACCGGGACGCCGATCCTCAACCCGGGCGAGTCGGCGATCCTGGCCTTCGGTGCGGTCCGGGAAATGCCGTGGGTGCACAAGGGCCGGGTCATGCCGCGGCAGGTGACCACCCTGGCGCTGTCGTTCGACCACCGGATCGTCGACGGGGAGCTGGGCAGCCGGTTCCTGGCCGACGTGGGCGCGGTCCTGTCCGACCCCGGGGCGGCGCTGGCTTTCTAGCTCCACCGGCGATCATGGCGCCGTGACCAACCATCCCGTCCACGAGCGGTCACGGCGCCATGATCGTCGTGCAGGAAGGGCGAACGTGACCGACCTCGACCGGCTGCTGCACTTCGCGGCCCGCTCCCGGCTGCCCGAGGGCGGCTTCGGCTACCTCGGCGACGACGGCCGGGTGCGGCCCGAACGCGGCCAGGAGAGCTGGATCGTCGCCCGCATGACCCACGTCTTCGGCCTGGCGCAGCTCACCGGCCGGACAGGCTGGGACGGACTCGTCCGGCACGGGGTGGCGGCGCTGGCCGGCGGGCCCCTGCACGACGGCACGCACGGCGGCTGGCACGCCTCGACCGAGGACGACACCAAGGCCGCGTACGTGCACGCCTTCGTCGTCCTGGCCGGCGCCACGGCCACCGCCGCGGGCGCGCCGGGCGGCCGGGAGCTGCTTGACGAGGCCCTCGAGGTGTGGCAATCCCGGTTCTGGGACGACCCCGAGGGCCTGGCGGTGGAGGAGTGGGACGCCGGCTGGACGCGGCTGTCGGACTACCGCGGCGCCAACGCCAACATGCACGGCGTCGAAGCCTCCCTCGCCGCCGCCGACGCCCTCGGGGACGGCGATCCGCGCGCGGCCCGGCTGCGGGCCCAGGCGCTGCGCACGACCGAGCGGATCGTGCACGGCTGGGCGCGCGAGCGGGACTGGCGGCTGCCCGAGCACTTCACCGCGCAGTGGCTGCCGCTGGCGGAGTACAACCGCGACGAGCCGGCGCACCCGTTCCGCCCGTACGGCGTCACGGTCGGGCACCTGTTCGAGTGGTCGCGCCTGGCGCTGCACGTCCGCGCGGTCACCCCCGACCCGCCGTCCTGGCTGCTCGGGGACGCCGTGCCTCTGTTCGCCGCGGCCGCCTCGCGCGGCTGGGCCGCCGACGGGCACGACGGCTTCCCGTACACCCTGGACTGGGACGACCGGCCGGTGGTGACCCAGCGCATGCACTGGGTGCTGTGCGAGGCCGTCGCCGCAGCGCGGACGCTCGCCGCCGTCACGGGCGAGGCCGCCTACCGCTCCCTGGCCGACCACTGGTGGGCGCACGGGGAGGCCCGCTTCGTCGACCCGGCGACCGGCAGCTGGCACCACGAGCTGACGCCCGAGGGAGCGGTGGGCACCGGCACCTGGGACGGCCAGCCCGACGCCTACCACCTCGCCCAGGCCCTGCTCTTGCCCGGCCGCCCGGTGCGCGGCAGCGTGGCCGCCGCGCTGAGAGGGGTCCCCGGCGACAGCGGAGGTGTCCTGCGCGGAGACGCCGGGTAGAGCGACTCCACACACCAGGACCCCGAGCAGAGGAGCCAACCGTGGCCAGCGTGCAGGAAGCCATCGACGTCGACGTCCCCATCCGGGTGGCCTACGACCAGTGGACGCAGTTCGAGTCCTTCCCGCAGTTCATGGGTGGGGTCGAGCGGATCACCCAGCTCGACGACACGCACACCCATTGGGTCACCAACATCGACGGCGTCAAGCGGGAGTTCGACGCCGAGATCACCGAGCAGCACCCCGAGGAGCGGGTGGCCTGGACCAGCACCAGCGGCGAGGCCAAGCACGCCGGGGTGGTCACCTTCCACCGCCTCGACGACAACAAGACCCGCGTGATGATCCAGATCGACTGGGAGCCGCAGGGCATCGTGGAAAAGGCCGGCGCGGCGCTGGGCTTCGACGACCGGCAGGTCAAGGCCGACGCCAAGCGGTTCAAGGAGTTCATCGAGAGCCGCGGCGCCGAGACCGGCGCCTGGCGCGGCGACGTCCCGCGCCCCGACCAGGCCTGACCTGAGTCCCCGTCGGACGGCGATCATCGGCGGGTGGCTGCGCGACACGCCCGCAGGAACCGCCACCCGCCGATGATCGCGGCGGCAGGACGGACAACAGGACGGCGCCCGTCCCCTTCTGCAGGAGGGCGGGCGCCGTCGGCTGAGGGCCGGCCGCTACTCGGCGTCGAGATCCCGGGCGACCAGGCCGGCGATGTGCTCGAGGACGGCGGGGTCGTCGCTGCTCACGACGACCTCCGTCCCCTGCTTCGCGCCGAGCGTCATGATCATCAGCGGGGACCCGGCGTCGACCGGGTTGCCCTCGGGCGTGGCCAGCGTGACCGGCACGCCGGACTTGCCGACGGCCTCGGCGATGAGGGCCGCAGGCCGGGCGTGCAGGCCGACCCGGGAGCCGACGGTGACGGTCTGACTGGGCATGGGGGGTTCTCCCTCGGTTCGGGACGGACGGTTGGCTACAGCCTGCTGGGTCAGGCCCGAGCCGACTGGGTGACCGCGGTGGCGGAGTGGGCGTGGGCCATGTCGACGGCGTCCTCCGGGACGGCGTCGGCCTTGAGCCGGCCGATGCTCTTGGCGATGATCACCGCGGCCGCGCCGACGAGGGACCCGATCACGATCGCGAGCACCCACAGCAGGAACCCGTTGATCGCGAAGAACACCACGATGCCGCCGTGCGGGGCCTGCGCCTGCACCCCGGCGGCGGCCACGATGGCGCCGGTCGTCGCCGAGCCAAGCATGATCGACGGGATGACCCGCAGCGGGTCGGCTGCGGCGAACGGGATGGCGCCCTCCGTGATGAACGCCAGGCCGAGCAGCCACGCGGCCTTGCCCTGCTCCTGCTCGGCCGGGGTGAACAGCTTGGCCCGGACCACGGTGGCCAGGGAGAGGGCGATCGGCGGGACCATGCCGGCGGCCATGACGGTCGCCATGATGACCAGCGGACCGGTGTTCTCCGTCGGGTCGGCGATGTAGCTGGACAGGCCCGCGGTGGCGAAGGCGTACGCGGCCTTGTTGACCGGCCCACCCATGTCGAAGGCCATCATCAGGCCGAGCAGGATCCCGAGCAGCACCGCGGACGTGCCGGACAGACCGTTGAGCCAGTTGGTCAGGCCGGAGATGGCCGCTGCCAGCGGGCGGCCGAGGACGAGCACCATGAGGCCACTGGCGATCAGCGTCGCGAACAGCGGGATGACCACCACCGGCATCAGGCCTCGGGCGACGCGGCCGACCTTCAGCCGACTGAGCCACAGGGCCGCGAAGCCGGCGATGACGCCGCCGATCAGGCCGCCGATGAAGCCGGCGTTCACCGAGGCGGCGACCAGGCCGGTGATGAAGCCCGGCGCGATGCCCGGCCGGTCGGCGATCGCGTAGGCGATGTAGCCGGCCAGGGCCGGGACCAGGAAGGAGAACGCCAGCGAGCCGATGAAGAACAGCATCGCGCCGAGGTAGCCGGCCAGGCCGCCGTTGAGGTCGGTGACCGTGCTCGTGGGCAGGTCGAGCAGGGAGTTGTTGAGCACCCAGTCCTTCGCCCACGAGTTGCCGGACTCCTCGTTGGTCAGCGCCACGGGATAGCCAGCGAGCAGGAAGCCGAGGGCGATGAGCAGCCCGCCGGCGGCGACGAACGGGATCATGTAGCTGACGCCGGTCAGCAACCACCGGCGGATCTCCGCACCGGCGCTCGGCCGGCCGGCGGCCGCGGCGGGCTCGGCGGCGCCACCCCCGCCGCCGGGCACCCGGCGGGCGTCCGGGTCGTCGGCGGCGGCCAGTGCCTCGCGGACCATCGCGTCGGGCTCGTTGATCGCGCGCTTGGTGCCGGACTGGACCAGCGGCTTGCCGGCGAACCGGTCCCGGTCCCGGACGCCGACGTCGACGGCGAAGATGACCGCGTCGGCGGCCCGGATGACGGCCGGGTCGAGCGGGGTGGAGCCGGAGGAGCCCTGGGTCTCGACGTGGACGTTGACCCCGGCCGCCTGTGCGGCGGCGGTGAGCTTGTCGGCGGCCATGTAGGTGTGCGCGATGCCGGTCGGGCAGGCACTGACGACGACGAGGCTGCGGCGGGCCCCGGTGGCGGCAGGGGCAGCGGCAGGCGCCGGCGTCGGTGCCGGTGCGCCGGCCGGCGATCCGATCGGGGCGGCGGCGGGCTCCGGGGCGACGACCTCCTGCACCAGCCGCACGACCTCGGCCGGGGAGCCGGCGGCGCGCAGCGAGGCCACGAACTCCGGCCGCACCAGGGCGCGGGCCAGGGCGGTGAGGAGCGTGAGGTGGTCGGCGTCGCCGTGCGCCGGCGCGGCGATGAGGAAGGCCAGGTCGGCGGGGCCGTCGGGCGCGCCGAAGTCGACCTTGGGCTGCAGCCGGGCGAAGGCCAGCGAGGCCTCGGTGACCGCGGCCGAGCGGCAGTGCGGGATCGCGATGCCGCCGGGCAGGCCGGTGGCCGCCTGCGCCTCGCGGGCGAGGGCGTCGTCGGCCAGCGCGTCGGCGCCGGTGGCCCGCCCAGCGCCGGCGACGAGCCCGGCGAGACGGCGGACGACGGTGCTCTTGTCCGATCCCAGGTCGGCGTCGAGCGCCACCAGGTCCGTGGTGATCAGGTCGGGCATGGCTCACCTCTCCAGAGGTGTCAGCGGACGTCGCGGCCGGCGGCCGGGACGGTGGTGCTCCAGGTGACGGGCGGTGCGGTGGTGCTGCTGGGCAGGCCCACGGTCCGGGCGGTGGTGACCTCGACATCGACGGCGAGGGCGGTCACCTGCTCGGGAGTGGGCACGGCGGAGCCGGGCAGGGCGGCGCTGGCCGCGCCGTAGGCGAC
>JALYNA010000453.1 GCA_030773455.1 Actinomycetota bacterium | reverse complement strand
CATCGCCCTCGACTGAACAGACTGAGCCCCGCCGTCACGTGACGGCGGGGCTCAGTTGTCGGCACCTGCTCCTACGGTTCGCCCGTGCCCCCAGCTGACCGGCGCTTGACCCGCCACGCCTCATCCTGGTCGAGCGAGACGGGCAGTGGTGGCCCGGGACGCAGTCGGCCTGGACCCGGTGGCCCGACGGGTGGCGAGCCTCCGTGCGCTATTTGGTCGGACCGGGTGAGGTCTACATGCAGGATGTGCCCGCCGAGCGGGTGCGCCCCCGCTAGGTAGCGACGCGCACGATGCCCACGTCCGCTCGACCAGCGGAGGGGGTGGCGCTCGGGTGCTCGTCTTGCTGGGTGCAGCTGAGCCTTTGACTCATCGACCTGGCAGGCGCGGCACGCGCACGTCCGCTGTTCGGCATCGGAAGCGACTACCCCGCGACGAGGTCCGTCCGCGCACACCTGCCGTAGTCGACCTAATCCGCTGGGATGCCGTGCCGCCCGCACACCTCAGTCAGGACCTTGACAGCCCGGTCCCAAATCCACCATGGCTGTTCATTCTTCAGCGACTCAGGCGTGATATCCCCGCGTTCCGTGATGACTTGCCTCTCCGACCGAGGCAATGGTGGTCCGTTTGCGTCGTAGGGCTCAGACGAACGCAATTCCCTCAGTGGCCAAGCCCGCCAATACTTGGCAAAGAAGGTCCGATCCATCGGCGCCCGAGGCACACGAATGGCTTCTGGGCAGCCTGCTGCAACGAGTCGCTGCACTAGGCGCCGGGCATGTGATTCCGCGGCTCGATGAGCTTCCTCGAGCGACCGTTGAATCGCAACCTGCCTCTCACGCGTCGTCAGCCACTCCCCTTCGTCCCTGCGCCGCTGTTCGGCCTGCCTGACCTGCGCCGCTGCCGATGCCCGCTGCTGCGCTGCCGGGAGGCAAGCTTGACAGACGCGACTGTTGTCAACCATGGCGCTACACGACCCGCACACGGGTCTGTCACAGTCCAAACACAGCCCGATGGCGAATGTCCCACACCCGCATACTGCAGGTTGATTGAGGCCCGGAGCAGCTTCCTGATAGGTGTTGCCGCAGATCCTGGTATTGACTACGACAGGCGGCCCCGGTTGCCCGTATTGGGCCGGACCAGGGAGCCGCGTGTCGATAGCCGAGGTGCAATGAAAGTATCCGGGAGCAAGCTCCTGGCGAGAGGTTCCACGACACTGGGGGCAAGCCACAAGCGGACCCTAGCCGACGCAGGCAGCAGTGGACCGTCGCCCTGGACCCGCTGTTTGTCTCAGTAGACCTGCGGCGGGCACCCGAGGGACGGTAGCCCCACCACAGGAATCGCTGCTCAAGACCCGTCCGCCGCGACCGGGCCATGGCCGACCTCTACAGCGGCTTCAAGACCTACGTCGGCGGCGACGTCATCCACACCACCCTGCGCCGCGGGGAGTCCAGCAGCCGCCGCGTGCACCGCTTCAACGACTCCGGTCCGGAGTTCGCCCGCATGATGGCCGGCTCGCTGCACCCGGTGTCGCAGGCCGCGGCGTGCGACTGCGGCAGCGGGCGCAGCTTCGTCGACTGCTGCCTGGCTCAGATCGCCGACGAGCCGTGCCCCTGCCAGTCCGGGGCTCGGTTCGCCGCCTGCTGCAGCATCGCGGCCGCGGGTCAGGAGGCCAGCGGCGCGGTGGCTGGCCGGTGAGTCACCGCGCCCCCGCGCCGCCTGCGTGTCCACATGCGTTGCCTCCAGCGAGGACGAAGCGGTAGCACAGCTCGCTAGAGCGATTGAGCGCACCTGACAGCACTGAGTCAGACACTGCTGGATAGACGGGTGGGTGACAGTCCGCGTCTGAACGTCCGACTCGGCACCGCTAGCGCCGGACTATCGGGGCGGTACTCTCACACGATGCTGGAAGTCGTGCTGATTGGTGGCCGTCTGAACGGGTTCACTGAGACGATTTATCGCGACCCCGCACCTGACGAGGTGACGGTGGAGAAGGCACACTTGGCGGTTCGAGCCACTTTCAGGCGACTGCCCCCCGAGCCGTTCAGCACAATCGTCGGCAAAGACGATCGGCCGCACATCCCTTATGGCTGCGTGACCCAGAACCATGAACCGTACGACGCAGGACGGCTCCCGCGAGATTACGAACGAGCCACGCAGAAGCTCGCGGACCAGCGAACCAGACGTGGGCACATGGCAGTCCGCACTCTCGCATCACCACTACACGAAGCTGTCGCTTACTTCGGAGGAGCCGTCTCATCCGGACTCATCGGTAGCGTCGCCTGGGAAGCTGCCAGAGGGAGCGTTGCAAAGGCTTGGAGAAGGGTCACCAAGCCTGAGAACATGAGTCCGGAAGAGCACGCAGAGCTGTGGCGTACTGCCCAAGAGGCGATTATCTCTCGCCACAGCAACAGGCTGTCATCGCGAAACAGCATCCTTGCCTCGGAGCCGACGATAGAAGAAGTGGACAGCGACGGACGCTGGAAGCTCCAGTTCAACTCGAACTGTGGCGATGAGTACAGCGTCATCCTTGGGCCCAGGCGCCCAATCGGTGGTTGGGCCGCGAGCGTTCGTGTCGTAATTTTGCGGAGAGGCGCCGCCTGACCTCCGTCCGAACACCGACACCCGACAACGTCAACTAGACGAGTGCGTTGACCGAGTGCCCCTGAAGGCGGCTTCAGGGACAGGCGGTCACCCGAGCAGGGATTGCCAGGACAGGCCAGGCAGTTCGTACGCCCGCTCCAATGCTGCCGACCACTGGTCGCTGGCCGCGCTGACGGCCGTGAAGCACGGCCCGCCGGGCCCGGGGGACGCTGCGCAGACGTCGTCCGCCTCTTCGCGCGCCTCCACGTAGGCCTCGAACCCGGCCACCATCCGCTCGTGGTCCAGCTCCTCCCCCTCCGGTGGGGTTAGGCCCTCGATGGTGGACACGAAGGCGGCCCAGTCGGGGGAAGACACCTCGGAGTGCGCTCCGCCGTCTGGGTGGGTGGCCCGGAAGGCGTCGACCACCCAGTCGGCGTACTCGTCCGGGCCAACGGCAGACTGGCTGGTTGCCGAGGGGGCCGACTGCGCCTGCTGCGCGGCGTCACCGTTGCCGCAAGCGGTTACGAGGAGGCCAGCGGCGAGGGTGGCGAACAAGGGTCGAGGACGCACGGTGTGGGATCGTGCTGCAACGCTGGGTTGCTGTCCAGTGCGGGGCGCGCTGCTCGGTGGCCAGCGGTGTGGCCTCGCGGGTGTCCCTCAGTGGGCCGCTATGGGACACATGACGGCACCCCCGCCCGTCGTCGTGGTGACCGGCGGGGCTCAGTGCTCTTGCAGTTCAGCGGGTGACGACGACCTCCGTGGTCACACCGGGTCTCTGCCGTGTATGCAGCCGCCAGCAGCGCCTGCGCCAGGGCGCGGGCCTCGGCGATGGTGAGGGGCGTCTCCCAGTCCTCGCCGCGCCACGAGCCGAACAGGGCGACGTGCGGCGCCAAGCCGTCGACCTCGTCGTGCTCAGGGCAGACGCAGACGGTGTTATACATCGGCGGCTGGATGCTGTCGACGATGGGCGGGAGAGCGCCGGTGGCGACGGTGCCCCACACCTTGCCGTGGTGGTCGCCGGAGCAGGTGTCGCCGTCGGTGCACCAGGTCGGGCAGGCTGCGTGTCGCTCGTCTGGGTGCTGGCGGTCCGAGTGCTAGTTCCGCCCATGCCGTCGAGGAACTCGACGGGGTCCGTGCCTTGCAGCATGCGCTCTACCGGGCGGCCAAGGCCGATCCCGGACGACGGTTCCACGCGCTCTATGACAAGGTCCACCGTCGGGACGTCTTGGAGCGGGCGTGGGGTCAGGTGCGCCGCAACCGCGGCGCGCCCGGTATCGACCAGACCACCATCGCGGACATCGAGCAGTACGGCGTGGACCGGCTGCTCGATGAACTGGAAGCGGAGCTGAAGGCGGCGGCGTTCCGGCCGTCTGCGGCCCGGCGGGTGTTCATCCCCAAGCCGGGTCGGGACGAGCGCAGGCCGCTGTCGATTCCATCGGTCCGCGACCGGGTCGTGCAGGCCGCGGTGAAGATCGTGCTCGAGCCGGTCTTCGAAGCGGACTTCCTGCCGTGCTCGTTCGGGTTCCGCCCGCGACGCACGACGCACGACGCCCTGCAGGTCCTCATCGACAAGTCCTTCCGGGGCAACCGCTGGGTGGTGGAGACGGACGTGGCCGACTGTTTCGGCTCCATTCCGCACTCCGGGTTGATGTCTGCGATCGAGGAACGCGTCAGCGACCGACGCCTGCTCGCACTGCTCCGCGCGTTCCTACGTGCCGGGGTGATGGAGCAGGGGTCGGTCGCCCGGCCAGTGACCGGCACCCCTCAGGACGGGGTTGTTTCACCGTTGCTCGCCAACGTCTACTTGCACCGGCTGGACCGGGCATGGCGTGGCGCCTACGGGACGCTGGTCCGCTACGCCGACGACGCGACGGTGATGTGCCGGTCCCGCGGGCAGGCGGTGGCCGCGCTCGCGCGGCTGACCGCTTTGCTGGCCGAGCTCGGGCTTGAACCCAAGGCGGCCAAAACCCGGATCGTGCACCTGACCGATGGTGGCGGGGGAGTGGACTTCCTCGGCTTCCACCACCGGCTGGTGACCTCCTGGGTCCGCCGCGGAGCCGGTGGCATCACCTACCTCGCCCGCTGGCCCTCACGTCAGGCGATGCAGCACGCCCGCGACCGCATCAAGTTCATGACGATGCGCTCGCGGCTGGCCGCACCGGTCGAACAAGTCGTGCAGGAGATCAACACCTTCCTGCGCGGCTGGGTCGGCTACTTCCGATACGGAAACTCCGCCCACGCCTTCGACAAGATCAGAAAGTACGCCGAGCTGCGGGTCGCGTTGTTCATAGCCAAGCGACACAAGCGCGGCCGAGCCTGGGGCCTGGCCCGGATCTACCGGTCACCAGACGCACTGGGGCTGATCAACCTCAACGGCTCCGTCATCGCCCCCAGGCCCAACCGGCCCTGGCGGGCTCCGGTCGAACGCCGCCGGTGAAGAACGTCGGTGAGCCGTGTGCGGGAGAACCGCATGCACGGTTCGACGGGCGGGGGCTGGAAACGGAACGCGACCGCGTCACCGCGCCAGCCCCCGACCCAACCGCGACCATCGACCCACCCTGGTGCGGGAGAGTCCGCAGAGGTGTATGGCGCGGGGTCCTCGGGTGCCTGTGATGGTTGCTGCGGGCGCGCGGGTCTGTGTCCTGGCAGAGGGCCCTCCGCGCGAAACCTGTCGGTGCCTACCGAGGGAGGAGTCCAGGCGGATGCGCCGTTTGAGCGAGTCGCCGGACTGAATGTCGGCAAGGCGTCGTGACCGTGACAGGCCACCGGATGTGCGCCGCCAGGGACTCGAACCCCGAACCCGCGGATTGAGAGGACGGGCGACGAGGTCCCGGCTGCTCCCGAGTAGCCCCGGTGCGACCTGTCTCCGGTGCTCAGCAAGCGTGTGCTGTGCTGGGACGCACCGCCGGGTGTCGAAAGGTGGCGGCGACGGCGTTACCACCGCGTTCCCAGCCGCCCCGCTCTGGGCGGTGCCGGCGTGGCTGACGCTGAGGGATTCGAGGACGAGCGGACGCTGGTCTGAGCAGCGCTTCGCCGTCGTTCCAGAGTTGATCATCGACGCGCCGATCAGTGACTGCGCCTTTCGGCTGTACGCGGTGCTGCTGCGCTACGGGCAGTCCTCCGGGCAGCGGATGCCGGGCCGCGCGCTGCTCGCCCGGCGCTGCACAAGGGCTCGAAGGACACGGTCGACCGGGCGCTGAAGGAGCTCGTCGCGGTCGGCGCCGTCGTCGTCGAGCGCCGCCGGGCCGGTCGGCAGAACCTCACCAACCGCTACCACGTGCGCGCCTCGGCCCCCGACTGCCGGGCCGAGCGCCCCTGGCCGCACGGATGCGGCGACCCGCGCTGGTCGCACATCTGCGGCCACCCCCCGGGGGGGGGG